>JBGQLF010001366.1:0-3219 GCA_041499985.1 Gemmataceae bacterium | reverse complement strand
GGATGGCTTCGATCTCAAGGACCTGATCCGGGCCATCTGCATGAGCCAGACGTATCAGCGCACCAGCAAACCGTCCGGTGACGACGATGCGGCCTTGTTCAGCCATATGGCGATCAAGGTTCTCTCGGCCGAACAGTTATACGATTCGCTGATCCAGGTCGTCGGTGCGCCGGGTAAAGAAGGACCGCGGAATCGTGCACAGCAGCAAGGCAAGGGCATGGGCGGCAATGCCCGCGCGGCGTTCGTAGCGTTTTTCCAGACCGAAGACGGAGCCGATGCCACCGAATACCAAGCCGGCATTCCGCAGGCCCTGCGGTTGATGAATTCGCCGCAGCTGGCCAATGGCGCCGCCCTGCTGAACCAGTTCGCCAAGTCCGGCCAGGCGCCGGGGCACAACCTGGACCAGCTGTACCTGGCCACGCTCTCCCGACGCCCGACCGCCGCGGAGCACCAGCGCCTGGTTGCGCACCTGCATAAACACCCTAACGAGGTCCGCAAAGCCTATAGCGATATCCTCTGGGCCGTGCTGAACTCCAGTGAATTCACCCTCAATCACTAACCACGGATCACACGGTTCACACGGATAAGAAAGCAGACAATCTTAGATCCTTATCCGTGTGATCCGTGTGACCCATGGTTTCTTCTCTTCCCAAGCGAATGAAGGAACGATCCGATGAGTCTGTGGAACACGAGCAGCCACTTGTCTCGGCGTGATTTCTTCAAGCTGTCGACTGCGGGCCTGTTGACCACGTCGCTGTCTGGCTGGCTGGACGTGCTGGCCGCTCGGGCCGCGGCCACGGGCGCCAAGCACAAAGCGTGCACCCTCCTGTGGATGGACGGCGGCCCCAGCCACAAGGACACGTTTGATCTCAAGCCCGACACCAAAGACGGCGGCGACTTCAAGCCGATCCCGACCTCGGTCCCGGGCCTCCAGATCAGCGAGCACCTGCCCAAAGTCGCCCAGGTAATGCACCATGCCGCTCTCCTCCGCGGCATGAGCACCGGCGAAGGCGCCCATGGCCGGGCCCGCTATTACTTGCACACCGGCTACAAGGAAGGCCAGGGAGGACTGGTCTATCCCAGCCTGGGATCCATCGTCTCCGCGGAGCTGGGCCAAGCGGAATTTCCGCTACCCAACTTCGTGTCTGTGGGCAACCGCAGTTACGGCTCAGGTTTCCTGGGCGTCCGGCACCAGCCGCTCGTCGTCAATGACGCCGCCAAGGGAGTGGAGAACCTGAAGCCGCTGGTCGATCCGCGCGCGTTTGGCGAGCGCCTGAGTCTGCTGGAGGAAATGGAGCAAGGCTTTTTCAAGACGTACAAGGCGACCGCCGGCACCGATCACCGCACCACGTACCACCGAGCCGTCCGCCTCATGCAATCCAAGGAAGCCAAGGCATTCGACCTGTCCGGGGAGCCGGCCTCGGTCCGAGCGGCCTACGGCGACAGCAAGTTCAGCGAGGGCTGCTTGCTGGCCCGGCGGCTGGTCGAAGTCGGCATCCCGTTCGTGGAAGTGCACCTGGGCGGCTGGGACACGCATCAGGATAATTTCGATCGTGTCAAGCGCTTGTCCGCCCAACTCGACCCGGCCCTGAGCGGGCTGGTCAACGATCTCAAGAGCCGGGGCCTGCTCGACAACACCCTTGTCATTTGGATGGGCGAATTTGGCCGGACTCCCCGGATCAACACCCGCGGCGCCAAGCCCGGCCGCGATCATTATCCGCGCGCCTGGAGCTCGCTGCTGCTGGGCGGCGGCATCAAGGGCGGCCAGGTGATTGGCCGGACCGACAAGGAAGGCGCGGTCGTCGAGGAACGGCCGGTGTCGGCCCTGGATTTCCTGGCTACGGTCTGCCAGACCCTGGGCATCGACTACCAGAAACAGAACAACACGCCGATTGGCCGGCCCATTCGTATCGTCGACAAGGGGGCGAATCCGATCAAAGAGGTGTTTGCCTGAGGCGCGTCACCCAAAAACTGTTTCAACAAGGTATCTGGGATTGTTGAGTTGCAGACACCTTGTTGAAACAGTTTCCAAACGTTCCGCTCTTCTTGGGGCCAGTTGGTTGTTCCTGTAGGTCAGGATTCCAATCCTGTCGACTACACTCTCGCAAGGCACTGGCTTCGTTCACGGGCCCTGCTCGCCATTTCCAGGCCCTCCTTGGCCAGCTTTTCGACACGTTCCACCGTCGCACCGTCTTGCTGGCCGTTGCCGACCACACGTAAGACCTCCCCCTGTAGCTGGGACCGGGCCAACGGAGCGACGGTGTTCCTGTAGGTCCTTGCGGCGGGGGCGTCCGAGGTGGTGGGCCGCGTCCATGGCGCGTGCTCGTTGAGGCAGACGCTCCGTGGTCTGCACCAAAAACTGCCCGGCTGAACAGTCTCGGCAGGCGCTATAGAATATACTTGGAATTGGTCGCCGATTCAGGAAAGGGAAAACCATGAACGCATCTGAGTCCAACTTTGGCAAGCGTCTCACGACACTGCGTAAGTCCGCTCGGCTAACCCGTCATCAGTTGGCCCGCCGGGCAGGATTGCAAGTCACCGACCTGACCCATCTGGAGCGGAGCGAGGGCACACCGAAGGCGAACACGATCAAGGCGTTGGCCAACGCCCTGAACGTGAGCACCGAGGATCTGCGCACCCGCGAGTGATGCCGCAGCGCGATCCCCGCCATGTTGCACGCGTCGGACTCCCGCACGGGGACCGCGCTCTCGGTTTGGTCTCTGCTGATCGAGAGAGACTTTCGCAAGCGGCCCGCGGTCGAGCGGACAGCTGCTGCGGTAGTTGTTCCGGTAGGCGTTTGCGCAGATCCCACCCGTCGCCGGTTCGCAACTCTACTGTCAAGAAACGGTACGACGTCCTTCCTGTGGGCCGTTCCGCCCCTGGCCGCTTCTTGCCCGGCCAACGGCTCCGTGCCAGCGCCGTTATTCACTTCGTTGCTTCCAGGGATTCGTTCACAAAGAATTACTGTATCTTCCGCATATCTATTTACACGTCCTAGTAGAGGTTCCGTTTCACTGTTAACGATCCTTAGCATGTAAGGCAAACACTTTGTTAACATCCCTAAGCGCCATGAATTATAGTGCCACCATAAGCCTCCACTATTACCAAAGACCAGACGTCTCCTGCCCAAGAGAACGGTAACGCAACATGTGTTATTGATACCTCTTACGACAAGTCCAGACAGGGCGACCGTTTTGAGGTCGGGCCATAAAAGGGATG
>JBGQLF010001365.1:0-3222 GCA_041499985.1 Gemmataceae bacterium | reverse complement strand
TGTGGGGACGGTTGTCCAGTATCCCAGGGCTGCTGCGGGCCGGTTGGCAACGCGCTGTTCAGCCCACAGCCCAACGCTCCGTGGAGGGGCTGGCCGCCGGTTCTCAACACGTGAAACAATCGCTCAGTCACATCCCTTCCTTAACTACCAACATACCGAGCATCGCGATGGCGCATTGCCACCAGGCGAGGCGTCAACTGCGCTATGCGGGAGCTTGCCTGGGAGAAGCGATGGCGCAGCGTCTCTGCAATAGCCCGAGTCTGCCGGCCAAGATCATTTCCCTGGCACTGCTTGGGTTCCTGGTCTTGATCCTTTCCGGACCGGTGCTGGCAGTCCTCTCGGTCATCCTGTCCGTGGTGTTTGCGCTCGTCTCGGTAGGCGTGGCGATCCTTTCCGTGCTGTTGCCGTTCGCCTTGATCGGGCTGCTGGTCTGGCTGCCCTATCGCGCGTTCGGCCAGGGCAGGCGGATCCCCTGGGAACAGATTCGCCAGGCGTTTGTAGATGTCTTGCGAACCGTCGTCGCGGTGCCACGGTGGCTTCTAGGGCACGGTTATGCCACTCTCTGCCGCCTGTGGCAGGGCAGCACCCGGCTGGGACAAGTGGGCGGGGATGGCGTTCGTGGTCTAGCGCAGTTCTCGGGCGTGCTGTTCCTGGAGACCGTCAGCGGCGCCCTCGTCGGAGGCTTAATGGGCTTGATGTCCGTCCGGTATGAGGACACTCCGTATACCGGCACGGCCATCGCGGTAGGTGCCATCACCGGTGCATACCTGGGCGCCCTGGTCGGATTCTCGACGGCCAAGCGGACCCGGGAAGCAATGCTGGGACAGCCGTTGGAGGAGCTGCATTGAAGAGGCAGGCACCTACGTTGGCTCGATGCCGAAATCGCGGATGGTGAAAATCGGTAGGTAAGTGTAGCGCGGAGCCAACCGTTCCCGCGCGCCCTCCAGTCGGTCCACAATACAACTCACGGCCACGACCTCGGCCCCCACACGTTCTACCTCCGTAATCGCTTGCAGGACGGAGCTGCCCTGGGTGAAGACGTCATCGATCACCGCAACGCGAAATCCCGGTTGCACCACCCCCTCGACGCGCTGCCGGCTGCCGTGCTCCTTGGCTTGCTTGCGCACGAAGAAGCCTTCCAGGGAACGTCCCGCCTGGTGATAGCGCAGCGCCGCCGCCGTGGCCATTGGGATGGCACCGACCTCGAGGCCGCCGATCGCCTGGATGTTCAAGTCCTGGGTCAGTTCCCAGAGCACCTCACCGAGTAGCCAGACCGCTTCCGAATTGAAAAGCGCCTTCTTGCTGTTGATGTAGTACGTGCTCTGCTTCCCCGAGGCCAAGGTAAACTGGCCGAAGGAGACCGCCCGAGTCTTGAACAGCTCCAGCAGACGCGCGCGAGCTTGGCTTGACATAACCGACTCCTGCGACGACACGGTTGGCATCAATCCGGCAAGGATAAGAGTATGGAGAAGCTACCACGAAAAACACGAATGACACGAAAAGGAGGAACAGGGAACCGGGGAAAGAGAATATGGTTATCCGATAGGTAAATTGCCGAGGAACGGAGGAAACCTTGGCCATCACTTCACTTTTTTGATTTCGTGTCTTTCGTGTCTTTCGTGGTTTCCCTTCTCTTCACCTCGACGTGGTTGCTGAAATCGGTACAATCCGCCGCCTCTCCCGGTCGATGTCTAGAACAGGTCCTTGGTCCACACGGAGAACGGAGATGACTCGTCCGCAGCCGACCGCATCTAGTGCTTCCACGGTCCGCCCCCCTCACCCTACCCTCTCCCCCCGAGGGGGAGAGGGTAGGGTGAGGGGGCAGCGCCGCCCGCGCACGACGATGGCGGCGTTCCTCTTGGGCCTTCCCTTGGCCGCCGGCATCCTGTGCACGATCCATTTCGGACCGCTCCGCGAGACACCGCTACGCCGCTACGTCGGCCATCCGGTCGAAGGCGTCGAAGTGCTCATGTTCTGCTTTGCCCTGGGAGCGCTCGGCGCCAAGCTTTGGGGCCATCGGCGCGAACGCCGCGCTTGCCGCACGGAAATCGTTCCTCCGTGGAACGGCCAGGCGGTTCCCGTGGCGCAAGCCAGCCCGCTGTTGGCGGGCCTAAGGCAACGGCCACGTTGGGTGCAGGGCACGTTGATCTTCCAGCGTGCGGGCGCCGTCCTCGAGTTCCTGCGCAGCCGTGGCTCGGCGGCGGAGCTGGATGACCACCTTCGGGCCCTGGCGGATAACGACGCGCTGGCCCTGGAAGGCAGCTACGCCCTGACGCGCTTCATCTGCTGGGCCATTCCCATTCTTGGCTTCCTGGGCACGGTGCTCGGCATTACCGGCGCCATCTCCGGCGTCACGCCCGAGGTGCTGGAAAAATCGCTCAGCACGGTGACCGATGGCCTTGCCCTGGCGTTTGACACCACCGCCCTGGCACTCGGCCTGACGATGTTGCTGATGTTTCTCAGCTTCCTCGTCGAGCGGGCCGAACAGAGCGTGCTGGATGTCGTGGATCACTTCGCCGATCAGGAATTGGCCCATCGCTTCGAGCGGACCCGTAGCGAAGGCGGCGAGTTTGGGGAAGCGGTGCGACACAATAGCGATCTCTTGCTCCGGGCCACCGAGCAGCTCGTACAGCGGCAAGCGGAGGTCTGGGCCGGAACGCTCGCGGAAGTAGACCGGCGCCGTGTCGAGACCGAGGAACGCCAGCAGCAGCACCTCACGGCCGCCCTCGAAGCCGCGCTGGAGCGGACGCTGGAGAGCCACGCCAAACGGCTGACGACGCTAGAGAAGCAGACGGTGGAACATTGCGCTGCGCTGTTCGGTCAGCTCCAGACGCTGGCGAGCGCGGTGCGCGAGGCCGGACGGGAACAGCAGAACGGCTTGACCCAGATGGCCCAGAGTCTGGCGGGTCAGATGAAAACCCTACAAGCCCTGGCGCAGTTGCACGACGGGGAAAAGCAACTTCTCCAGCTCCAGGCGGCGCTGAATCAGAACCTTACGACCCTGGCAGGCACCGGCGCGTTCGAGGAGGCTGTGCACAGCCTGACCGCCGCCATCCACCTGCTGACCGTGCGGTCCCTGGCGGCTGCGCCCGGAGAGGGTGGCCGGCAGCTGCCGCGGTCCGGAACTGCGGCCTGAGAATCACTTGGAGCACTGTTTCACCGGATTGAGCCTGGCAGCCAGCCGGTGAAGAGAGCATGGCCCCAACGATGCGATCCCACAAG
>JBGQLF010001364.1:0-3225 GCA_041499985.1 Gemmataceae bacterium | reverse complement strand
GTTCGACGTGCCGTCGGTGACGGCCAAAATCTGGAACGGCCCGCCGCCGGGGTATTGCGGGTCGTTGATCGTCCCAGCCATCTGCGTATCGCCAGGATACTGCGAACGCAGCCCCAAGTTGTCAATCAGGGCGTTGTGGATGCCCGCGATCGGGAAGTAGTCGGAGCGGGCCCAAATCTGGCCGGGCGGGGGATTCAGGTTCGACCCGTTCCCGCCGCCGGGGAAGCAGGCTGCCCCACCACCGTTCCCGTACGGCCCCCAGTTGGCGTTGTAATAATCTAGCGTCGGGGGAGTCGGGTCAGACGGGCACAGATAGGTCTTCACCACGGTGGCGTAGGCTGGGTTCTTGCCCGCATGCGGCCCGTTCGGCGGAATGTTGACCGTATTGAACTCTGACACCGTGGAGTTCAGCTGCTTGTACAAATTGTCCTGCTCGATGAACGGGAGCAGGTTGGCGTGCAGCGAGAGCCCGACGCGCCGGCCGGCAAACTGGGCGTTCGGGTCGGGGTCCGCTGTGGGGAGCAAGGTGTATGCAGCCGGCAGTTTGCTGTAAGTCGACTCGTAGTTGTGGATACCCAAGCCTATCTGCTTGAGATTGTTCTGGCAGGTGGTGCGGTTGGCAGCCTCCCGGATCTTCTGGACGGCGGGCAGGAGCAGCCCGATGAGCACGGCGATGATGGCGATCACCACCAGCAGCTCGATCAGCGTGAACCCTCGGCGGGTTCGGTTGCGGGGACTAGTCATGACGGACCTCCAAGGTAAGCGGTGAGACAAACAAACTGCGGGCGGCCGACACGGTCGCCCGGCCGACCCCGTTGGTCACTTCAACTCGAACGGGGGCAAGGTGTTCGACTTCGGCTCGACCGTGACCGTGAGCAGCGGCTTGGCCGGGTTCAGATACCTCTTCTTGAGCCGGTCAAGGGCACTGAGCTCTGGGGCGCGGCCGCGGACCTTCCCAGCTCCTTCCTTCCATTCGACTAACACGATGTACTCACCGGGCAGAGCCCCCTGGCCAGTCGGCCCGGTCAGGGTAAACGTCCCGTCCTTCTGGACCACGCCCTGAGGCGTTGGCTCCTTGAGAAGGTCGGCGACGGCCTTGCGGACAAAGGTGACCGTCGCCCCGACGGCGGGCGCGCCCTGGTACAGCACCTTTCCGCTCACCCGGTACAACCCGGCGGCGTTGCCACACGAGCTACCGGTCAGCGCCCATACGGCAACAGCGAAGGGAAGCAGCCTCGTAAGCATCCGAAGGTCCTCCTGCCCGGCTGCCCGGGCGCAATTGAGGCGTGGTTGCCTCAGGTTACGTGTTGGAACTTGCTGAGGTACTAGGCGTTGGGCGAGGAGGGTTGCGGAGGTCCGCCGGGGCCACACTTCGGGCCAGGGGACGTGTGTCCGACGAGCCATTCAGCCCAAGCTAAACCGGGCACACACAGCCACCGGCGTGGGCACGTCGCCGGGAGGTCATCTGGTCACTTTGAAGAGAGGTAGCTAATGCCAGGAGGGATCCGATCGTCACCAAATGCCGGCGGTGACGAACAGACGCTGGAACACATCGCTCGGATAGATACTGTTAACGGTGAGCATCATAAAGATCGAGTTCTTGTGTAACACAAATCCGTGTGCCAAGAGCATTTTTCACAATCCTTTATGACATTCAGAAGCTGGAATCGCTGAGACCACCAGTCTGGTACGAAAGCCTCCAGCGCCTCTCAGCCGACAACCAACGGCCGCTGCGATCGTCCCATCCGTTGGCGAACACTGTGGCCCCACGGAGGGATTATCTTTCCGTAGGGATGGATCTCCACGAGACTTTCTCAGGCTGGCTGGAACAGAGCCAGTGCAGGTTCCCCATCCCTTTTCGAAATTGGGCTTTCGCCAATGCCCGAAGCGATCAGTTTACGGGCCAAATAGTCCTGCAAGCTCACACCCGCAGCCTGGGCTTCGCCCACGTGCCGCAGGTAGACCTCGCGGCGAAAGCGCAAAATAGCAAACGCTTGGTTGTCTAACGTAATGCTTACACGCACCATGTCCTCGGTCATCTTGGGCCTCTGCACTCTACGGTCGCATCCAACTCCGGTCGAAGCGACTGTATGCGCCATCAGGATTCCCTGCACGTCCAAGGCAGGTTCGCTTCCGTCACTTCCGGATAGATAGCAACCGCTGTGCCAGCATTGCACCGATGGTAGAAGAGCTTATCTTTCAAAGACTTAAGAAGAAGATTTGAGATGCGGCAGGCGCTTTGAAGATTGCAAATTGCTTACCTGAGCTTGCAAAATGCGCGACAGGCCCTTCTGCTCGGTCTCCACGCCTACCGATCCACTTCTTGCGGTATCCGCGGCGAGGCGGCCAAGAACACCCGACAATGCGCGCGGTCCAGGACGTAGTGGGCCCGCGCATCGAGCCGCGACGGCTGGCCCGGCGGCGGCTCCTCGGGCACCGGCAGGATGATGAGGTGGTAGTGCCCCTCCTGGGCCAGGCGTACGAGGGCCTCGCCCGTGTTCTCCTTCAGGCTGCACACGGACAATTCCCGCCCCAGCCTTCGGGCCCGCTCCTGGTCCTGCTGAATCACCCCGGTGCCGTTGTACGGCTCTATCTCCTCGGGTTCGGCCGGGACGATGGCCAGTACCACCTGCGGATCGAGCATCGTCAACACGGCCCGGAACAAGTCGCTGCCGGCCGGTGTCCCGTCGTGCACCAGCAGCACTCGATCCACCCCCTCTCCGGCAGCCCGCAACTCGGCTACGGATCGGGCCTGTCGTTCGCTGAGCTTGGGAATGCGGTTGCCGCCGGCCAGGTCTTGGTGGACGTCCCGGTCGCGGCTGATGACGCGAACCGTCACCGGGACCGGGTGGCCCTCGTGCAGGCTGATCCAGTAGAAGGCGATCTGCTCGAGTTGCTCGTCCGCGGTGTACTTGTTGGACGCGCCCATGACGACTTCGTTGGCGCGCAGATCTTTGGCGGCCTTCAGGATGGCGTGCAGCGGGTTATTCGTCGAGACGATGACCGGCTCGACGCGCTTGCCGGCCTTCTCGGCGCGGTTTACGACGGCGGTCATCAGCTGCTGGTCGTAAGCGTCCAGGTCGAGTGTCGCGGCCGTGGTCCCGCCCCCCGGGGGAATTAATTTGGCGGTCATCACGATGATGTCGGTCGTGTTGGGGTCGGCCTCCGCAAGGGCCTTCTCCAGCATGTACAGGTTGTGCGGCGAACGGATGGCTACGAGCTTGC
>JBGQLF010001363.1:0-3226 GCA_041499985.1 Gemmataceae bacterium | reverse complement strand
GCGAACGCACGGCTGCACGGTATCCATGCCTGTGTCCCTCCTGGGTTGTCTGCATAACCCCTAGGAAGGCACAGGCTTGTTTTTTAGGGAAGATCACTTGCAAAAGCCCCGGTTACCCAGTCGCGTCGAGCGAGAAGTCTCATTTTGGCGCTGCCGTTGTTGGCCCGTCTGCACCTGCCGGGCAAGGGTCAACCCAGTTGCGTCGACCTGGCACGGGAGATGCTCGTGGAAGTGTTGGGTTGGTTTCCCGAGCGGCTGTTTACGCTGCTTGGCGATGGCGCCTACGCCTCCAAGGGATTGCTGGAGACACTCGACCCGCGCGTGACGTTCGTGGGACGCCTCCGTGGCGATGCGGCCTTGTATGACACGCACGTGCCAGTGGCCAAGGGCAAACAACGCGGCCGCAAAGCGCAGAAGGGTCCTCGTCTGCCACGGCCAAAGGAAGCCGCTGCCAAGGCGGATCGCAAACGCACGACGGTGGGTGCCTGGGTGTGGCAAGCGCTGGTCGTCACGTTGTACGGCAAACCGCATGCGTTGCAAGCGTTCGCCTATGAGGCGCTGTGGCCGACGGTGTTAGTGAAGCGACCGATCCAAGTGGTCGTCGTCCGCGATCCGTCCGGCAAGATGCGTGACGCCTATCTGTTCACCACGGACCTAAACGCTCGTCTGCATTGGGTCATTACCATGTTTGCTTGGCGCTGGGCCATTGAAGTTCTGTTTCGGGCCAGCAAACAGGTCCTGGAGATTGAGGCGCCCCAGCACTGGTGCCAGGAAAGTGTCGAGAAGCTAGCGCCCTGGGTTTGGTCGATGCAGAGTGTCATCATGGTGTGGTATTATGTCGCCGGTCGCCACACGCCGGAGGCTAAGGAATTGCGTAACCTACAGGGGGAATGGGACAGTGAGTGGTCACTGCGTCACATGCTCCAAGTGTTAAGACTATCAATACTTAATGTAACTATTAACCCCGACTCCGCCGACCAGGCGCAGCTGCAAGAAATGATCCAGACCCTGAAAAACTGGGCAAATCTCGCTGCTTGACCAGCCGAAAATCTGCGAAAGTCGAGCTTATGGCGCCTTCTCAATCGACTGATGCGTGGCTCTGTTGAGGTCTCGAGGATGGCGATGGCCTTGATTGGGAGGCGAAATCCCGCCACACCTTGAAAGCGAAACTCTATGGTCACCAGCCACTGATGATCACGGACAAGGCACGAGGCTATACTCCGACTTTCCTCAACCAGCTGAACAACAACGCAGCGTGGCCGTCGAGCTTACGTGAATTCTGGTCCAATCTTGAGTCGGCATTGCAATCCTGACTTGTTGCGCGACGCGCAACGAAGTGACCGCATGCCATCTGTCTTCATCAGCGTGCGCCATTCGGCAACAAGTTCCACACCGGCTTGTGTGCCGTGGCACATGCGACAAGGTTGTTACACCATCGCGCAGGGTCACGGAGCATGCCGGAACTCAACTCGGCGCGCCTGGCTTCTCCGGCGTCCACCAGGCGTCCAGCTTCTTCTGCAACGCCTCGACCTGGTCGGGCTGCTCGCGGGCCAAGTTCTTCTGCTCGCTCGGGTCCGCGGCGACATGGTACAACTCGACTTCCCCCTGAGGCACGTTCTCGGGATTGGGGACGATTAGTTTCCACTCGCCTGCAATGACCCAGCGGTACCGCAGGCTGGAGCCTGGATCGTTGATATCCACGGCGTCGTGCGTGAAGCATTCGCCGAAAATCGCCGGACGCCGGGCGACCGCTTCAGCATCCAGCAGGTTCACGCCCTGCATCTGGGCGGTCGGTTTGAGACCGACGGCGTGCAGCAGCGTGGCTACCAGATCCACAGCGCTGGCCAGCTGCTCGGATTTCTGCGGCTTGACCTTGCCCGGCCAGCGAATCAGAATCGGCGTGCGATGGCCCGCGTCGTACTGGGTCAATTTCGACCTGATAGGGGCGTTGGCGTTGGGATTCTGGATCCAGCCGTTGTCGGTTACGTAGACCACGATCGTGTTTTCGGTCAACCCCTTCTGGTCGAGGAAGTCGAGGAGCTGGCCGCAGGTCTCATCGAACCATTCCACCATGGCCCAGTAGCGGGCCACGAACGCCGAGGGCGCCTTCTCCTTGTACCGTGCCAGGAAACGTTCGGGCGGGTTGTGCGGTTGGTGCGGCAACATCGGCGCGTACCAGACAAAGAAAGGTTTGCCGTCCTTCTGGGCCTGTTCCACGAACGTGTAGATCGGCTGCATGGTCTCCCGGCCGATCGCCAAACCCGCATCGCCGTGGCGGCCGCCTTTGTTCGGGTCGCCGTGAGTCATGCCCTGGGTGAAACCGCCGGTGCGGTAGTGCCCTTGCCACCATTTGCCGGTCTGCAAACTTACGTATCCCTGTTCGTGGAGCAGTCGGGGAAGCGTGGGCACCTGGGTGATCCGTTCCACCATCTGGCTACGCAGGCGCAGGTAGTTCGGGTCCCGGGCCAGCTCGGCCGGTCTCTTATCGGGCGGCTTCGGCGGGTCGTTGCTGGTGATCTTGTTCTGGTGCGGATACAGGCCGGTGAGGATGGAGGCAAGGCTGGGACAGCACAGGCTGGAAGTGGCATAGCCACGCGGAAACATCAGGCTCTGGGCAGCGAGCTGGTCGAGGTGCGGGGTGCGCACGTGGGGGTGGCCCATGAAGGAGTAATCGCCCCAGCCCTGATCATCGGAAATGATCAAGACGATATTGGGCTTCCCCGATGGCGGTGCGTCGGCCGCCTGGGCCACAGCGGAGAATAACAGAATCACAGCCAGGCAGGTGACGGTGGTGATCAGCGCGCGTTGCATGGCATCCCTCGGGTTGAGGACGAGTTCGGTACAGGCCCAGACGACAGCTTATTCCTCCTGGGGAGGTGGCTTTTGGCCGGGGGCGGGGAATTTCCATCGGGCGGAAGGTGTGTAGGAGTCGTCCATGATCTTCTTCATCTTCGCCGCGATGTCCGGGTGTTGGCCGGCGACATTGTTCTTTTCGCCGAGGTCTTGATCGAGATCGTAGAGCTGAACCGGGGTGTTGACGGGTTGTTGAACTGCTTTCCAGCGGCCCAGGCGCAGCGCCTGGGAGCCGCCACGCTCGTAAAACGCCCAGTACAAAAACTCGTGCTGCTTTTGCTTGTCCCGCTGACCGAGGAGTGTGGGCACGAACGAGAGACCATCCAGCCCGGAAGGCACCCTGGCGCTGGCGCCGGCCAGCTCAGCCAGGGTC
>JBGQLF010001362.1:0-3232 GCA_041499985.1 Gemmataceae bacterium | reverse complement strand
GTCCGTCCTTAAGAACGTGCGCCCACTCCTATTCCTGCGTGAGAATCTCTTTGAGCGTGTTCGGCGCATTGATAACGAATTTCCGCGATTAGAGACTAGCGTCGCTTCGCTTGATTGGACCAAGGAACTTCTCACAGATCTTGTAGCAAAGCGGTTTCAGTATCACCTCAACCCCAAGCCGTCCCTGTCGCAGATTTGGGACGCTTTCTTTGAGCATCAGCCGGCATCAGACCTCTGCGACCGCATTTTTGATTACTGCCAGTACCGCCCCCGCGACGTACTCATCTACCTGTTCCATGCTATCGAAGCGAGCAAGGCATCGAAGCACGAACAAATCACTAAAGAGGACCTCGAAGGGGCCAAAAAGGTATTCTCCGAGAATCGGGTGAAAGACCTGGGCAATGAGTATTCGGAGAATTACCCCAACATCCACCAGGTGCTCGCGCGCTTCCACGGTCTTGCCCGCCGCTTCACCGTCAATGCCATCACTGATTTAATAAAGAAGCTCCTGGCCGACCCCATCATCAAGGCTCAGTGCGCCACGTGGATGTACTCATTCACGGCGCCTCATCAATTCATCGAACTGCTCTACAGTATCGGATTCGTCGGCATTACCAGCGGCAATACCACCATCTTCCGAGGATCGGGAGTCAAAGAGGCGGCGGCCCCGCACATTGACACCGCGAACACGATCGTTGTCGTGCATCCGAGCTACGTCCACGCCTTGGACCTCCAGGATACCCTGGCTATGGGGCTGGACACGAGCACCCCGCTGCAAACCGAGGGGAGCCTGGTCGAACTGCCCGACGCCATCTCGCCTATCGATTATCAAAGCAAGCTCAAAGAGCTACAGGAACAGATCGATACTTTACCCTCAGGGGATGAAACGGCTGGAGAGTTTCAGGATTTGATTGGTGATGTCGTCAAATACTGCTTCTTCCATGCACTTTCTAATCCCAGGAAGGAATGCAGAGACGTCGATGGCCGCGTGCGCAGAGATTGGATTTTCTCGAATCGAGCAGGGACAGATTTTTGGCGAATGGTCCAGGAACAGCATAGAGCCACCCAAATCATCTGGGAGTGCAAGAATTACGAGGATCTAAGCGCAGGCGATTTCCAGCAGTTGGCATACTACCTGAACAGGGATCTTGGAACATTTGTGATCGTATCCTGCCGCGGAAGCACTTCGGATAAGGGGCATTATTATCAGCACATCCGGCGAATCTCGGGTATGCACGACGGAGCCATGGTCATCATCCTGACTGATCCCGACGTCAAGGCGTTCTTGCGCCAAGCATCGAAGGGAAATGTGAAGGATGGCCTGTTGCGGGACCGCTACGACACTGTGAAGCAGAAGATCTCTTGAGTCTGAATGCGACAATTCTGGAGGAAACTTCAGGAAACTCGGCGGGTTCTATGGAAAACATGGGCTCAGCGGCGCAAGGCACCGGAAGTGTGAGATTCGTAAGCAGTGAAAATCCTTGCCCTTGTAACTTTCCCGCTGACCGCTGCCTGAATGAGGTGCTGGCAGTCGCCAGTTGGGATCTGCTTGCTCTGACAGTGACCATCCGTTTCGCTTACAGCACTCGTCAACAAGTCTTCTCGATTTTCTCCATATAACCAGGTTTATCGGCCGCCATACTCGTTCAGCGCGCCCTTGCCCACGCCCACGCAACGATGGCTCAGGCCAGGCTGATGCACGCTCGGCGGACCCAAAGAGCCACGGTCACTCTCCCGTGCCGGAATACCCTTTCAACAGACGATGTTCACGCAAAGCGGCCTTATCGCGAACAATCGGCTCGGAGCGTGACTGTAATCGTCGCAGCCCGTTCTACCTCTCGCCGCTTTGCAATCCGATCCAATTCCGCGTCCGCCCTGCCACTCTGCCTATCCAACTCGTTCCAACTATTTTACCTATACAATCTATCAGATGGAACAGAATATGCTTTATGTTCCGTCCTCTCGCACCGTAGCTATCAGGTAGACGCCATGCCCGACCCGACCCCTGAATTCCCGGTCCCGATGGTCATCCAGCCGGTCGTCTTGCCCCCTGCCCCGCCGCGTCCGCCGCTCGTCCCGGAGGACAGCCCCTTTCTCCAAGAGGACCAGCCGGTCGCGGCCAAGGTGGAGGCGTTCCTGGCGAAGGCCCTGGTGGCCACCGCGGGCCCGGAGTGTGCGGCGCAGGCGCTGGTGCCGTGGATGTGCGACGTGCTGCAAAGCAAGCACTCGCTCAAAGCCTACGGGCGCGACCTGGTGGATTTCGTGCGGCACATGGAGGCCCAGGGGATCGATCCGCTCAAGGTCACGGCCGACCACGTCAAGTTCTATAAGCGGGCGATGCTCGACGCCGGGCTGTCGAAAGCCACCGTGGCAAGGAGGCTGTCGGTGATCCGGGGCACCTACAAGCAGCTGGCCGCCAAGGAGCTGGTTGCCTGGGAAACCGCCCAGGACATTGCGGCCATCCAGGCGCCGCCCGTGACGAAGAACTCGACGCCGTCGCTGACGCAAAAGCAGGCGGTGGCACTCCTCGAAGCAATCCCCACCGATACCCTTCAGGGGCTGCGCGACTTCGCGCTGATGAGCGTGTTCTTCCTCACCGGCTGCCGGGTATCGGCGGTCGTGGGGGCGCGCGTCGGCGACCTGGAGCACGATGGCGTGGAGCATTACCTCCATGTCACGGAGAAGCGCGACAAGAAACGGCGGAAGATTCTCCTCGATGCCGCGCGCGCCGTGCGCACGTATGTGGAGAAGGCCGGCATCGGCGAGGACCGGGAGGGGCCGCTGTTTCGCCCCTTCAGCCCGGATGGACTCGTGCTGGAGCGACGGCACCTGGACCGTAAGGTTCCCTGGCGGATGGTGAAGAAATACTGCCGGGCGGCGGGCATCGACCCCGACCGGCTGGGGCAGCGCGGCATCGGCATCCACTCGCTGCGCAAGACGGCCATCAACGACGCCATCCGCAACGGAGCAGCGATGCACGAGGTGCGGGAATTTGCCGGGCACAGCGACATCCGCACCACCGAGCTGTATTTTGTGCGCAAGGAAGAAGACGGCGAGATGGCGGCACGGCGAATCCAGATCCGTGCAACCGGCAGGAAAGACATCTGAAGGGCGCGGTATCCGGCCACAGGGGGATAGAGGGAACCAGCCCCCCTGTCAAGAGAAGCGCAGGGGGGAACGCGACCACCCTTGGGTAGTTGCCTCTTGGCTGGGGCGGTTCTGCTGCTGCTCT
>JBGQLF010001361.1:0-3237 GCA_041499985.1 Gemmataceae bacterium | reverse complement strand
TTCCCGCCACAATCCTGTTACCTGCCTTTGAACCAGGCCGGAAATGCTGGTTCTCCACGTGAGTGGAGTCAGTCACCACCTTTGGGCCCGCGTGTTGCATGTCACGCCGCTGCCCGATGGTGGCTCCCTCGTCGGGTGCCAATTCCTGGAACCGTTGGAGGAGGCAGAGTTCCAGACGTTACGCTAGAAGTGCGGCTTCCAGGACGGCGGGCGCGCCAATCACATGACAGAACTCCTGGCGAACGCTTCACTTACGCTAGCGGCCTGAATTTATTCGTCGGGGGTTTTCTCCGATTCCTCGATCCATATCATAACCTTGAGCGATGCCGTCGGAACCCTCTTACGCCGAACTTAGGAGGGCAGCGCCTTGGGACTGGCGCTCGAAGCATGGATGCTTGAGCCTTACTGGACCTTCGGCTGTACTCCGGCCCTGTGGTCCGCCTTTGCCTGGATGGAACCAGCCTGGGCCCAGTTCCTGCGCCTTGGACCGTCCACATCCGCCACCGTTGTCTCATTCGTTGCTGCGACTGGGATGCAGGCAGTCAGCCCAAAGGCAAAACCACCCAGTTCAGCAAGATCCCCCACTCCTTTTCCAACCCAACCACGCATGAAGCACTGGTTCAATCGACTCATGGATGTGTTTCTGATTCTCGTCAGCGCCTTCCTGGTATGGCTGCTGGTAGTCTGGTCGCAACGGCTGCCGCATTTTGTCTGGGATTTTGCCGATGCCAATGGTCTGACGCCTTGGGAACAAGAACTCCAACACCGGCACCGCTGGCGGGAATACCGCCAGCTGCGCTGGCGCTTACGCGAGCGTCAGGGCCAGGCGCCGCAGCACAAGCCCTGGGATGCCTCCTGGGACAGCGGCATCTGAGCACGAGCAACCGGCGGGAAGGACCAGGAGCGGCTCGCAGCGAGCCGAATCTTCCTAAGCGCTTTTTAAGGGATATTTGATATCGACTTTCTGGATCCGCTGGTTGCCCGCATCGGCCACGTACAGGTGGCCTTGGCTGTCCACGGCCAGTAAAATAGCGATCGGTCCAAAGGTATTCTTACTATACGGGGTTTGCAGGGCGCCGAACCCACCCGGCTCCGTGCCCTTGTCACCCCAGGCGAGGAGCGGCCGGCCCTCGGCGGAGAACTGCTGCACGCGACCTGGAGCCCCCTCGGTGCTATAGAGCCGCCCGTAGCTGTCCAGCGCCAAGATCTGAGCTAAAGGAGCAACCATGAGACGCATCGCAGCGACGCTTTCTCTCGTCACCTGGTTGTGCGTGGTCGGGCCGGTCGTCGCGGCCGACAAGCCGTTGGTCGTGGAGCTTTGGCCAGACAAAGTTCCCGCTGAAACCGGAACGATCGGTGCGGAGAGGTTCCTCATGTCCCCTCGGCTGGACCGCAAGCAGGTCGAGGTCACGGAGCCGACCAAGATGGTGACCAACGTGACCAAACCGACTGTCACGATCTATCGGCCGGCGAAGGAGAAGGACACCGGCACCGCGATGCTGATCTGTCCCGGGGGCGGCTATTGGAATCTCTACTGGCAGCTGGAAGGCGAGGAGGTCGCTGCCTGGCTGAATTCGCTGGGCGTGACCGGCATCGTCCTCAAGTACCGGGTGCCGCGCCGCCCCGATGAGCCCAGAGGCGAGCCGGCCCGCCGCCCGCTCCAGGATGCGCAGCGGGCCGTCAGCCTGGTCCGGAGCAAAGCCGAGGAGTGGGGTATCGCTCCGCAGCGCATCGGGATGATCGGTTTCTCAGCGGGCGGCCATCTGGCCGTCGCGACGGCGACGAGCTTCGAGCAGCGATCCTACGAAGCGATCGACGACATCGACAAAATCAGTTGTCGGCCGAACTTCGCTATCCTGCTCTATTCGGGCTACCTGAAGGCCAAGGACACGGAGGAACTCGCTCCTGGCCTGCGCATCCCGAACGGGACGCCCCCGATCTTTCTCGCGCATGGCGGAGACGATATCATCAGCGACGCCGAGCACAGCCTGGTCCTGTACAAGGCTCTGAAGCGTGCCGGCGTCCCGGCGGAGTTGCACATTTATGCGACCGCAGCGCACGACTTCGGTGTCCGCCCCAGCGACCATCCGTGTTCCACCTGGACGCAGTCTTGTGCCACCTGGCTGCGGCATCAGGGATTTCTCAAGCCGCCCACGCAACCGTAGCGGGCGCGACGGCCGAGCGCCTGGGGATTTCTCGATCTGAATGCGCGGACATGGGCCAGCAACTCGTAGCAAGTCTTGCGTCGTGACCGCAGGAATCCAGCGGACGAAGCCTGGGCAATTCGACATCCGAGCCGCAGCCTATTCCCGAGCTGGTCGGGGTCTTCCATGTAGGTTAGGATTCCGATCCTGACAGTCAGGATCGGAATCTTTACAGCGATCGAGGCTGTGCGGTCTACCTTCGGACCACAGTGCAGGGCATCTACTCACTGGTGAAGCGTGGCCGGCTCAGGCCAATGCCGGGCAGCGGGCGGCTGCTGTTTACACGCGCGGCGCTGGATGCGTGCCTAGTGAAACGGCGTGGCCGCCGTTGAGCCGAGCGGCTGCCGCCTCATGGATTTGTGCGGCCTGCGCTCGGCGCAGCTCAGGGGCGGCCGGTTGATATTCCCGGCGGGGGTGACGAAAGGCTGCCAGGAGCGGGCGGTGCCCCTGCCCGATGATCTGTTCGCGGCACTGGATGCTTTCAAAGTCGAGACGTGGCTGTGGGAGAATTACCTTCCTGGCCTCAAAGCGGCGATTCAGGCCAAGGGATGGCCGACACACCAGTTGAATCCCGAATTCTCTCCCCAGCGGCTCTACTTTTGGGTAGAGACGGTCTTTGCCGACTATCGCAAGGCGTTTCCCGACCGCCCCGTGCTGACGACGCATATGTTCCGCAAGCGGGCCTTTACGATGGCCTGGCAGGCGGGGGTCGACGTGCGGCATGCCAGCATCGCCTACGGCTGTAACGTCGCGTCGATACGATGCTCGGCCATTACGTTCTCCTGGATGAGCAACAGGTCACGGATAACGTCTTCGCCAGGATGAACGGGGGCAAGGCGGCGCAGAATTAGGTTTATCTATTGTTTATTGTTGGGCGGCAAGTTCCGGGAACCAGAAAACAGAAAAAGCCGCAAGTCCTTATGGTTTTGGGCTTTACTTCAGCTACCCGGCCAGGATTCGGGCATGGTTCAGATCGGCTGTGTTCTGGGTAACAGGATTGTGGCGGCAAGTTTGCAACTTGCCGAGGCCCACC
>JBGQLF010001360.1:0-3238 GCA_041499985.1 Gemmataceae bacterium | reverse complement strand
GTCGCACTCCCTGCAAACCCAGCAGCTCCGAGCAAAGCCGCCCCGAGCAAGTCGGTTTTCGACCGCCAAGCCGCTCTTGAGCGTCTGGGCGGGGATGAGGAGTTCCTGGCGGAGGTGGTCGGCCTCTTCCAGCAAGATGCTCCGCGGCTTCTGGAAGAGATTCGCCGGGCGATTGCCCAGCGCGACGCTGCTTTGCTCCAGCGAAGTGCGCATTCACTGAAGGGGGCGGCCAGCTATGTCGGTGCACAAACGACGGTCGAAGCAGCGCAGCGACTGGAGCTCTTTGGGAGCAGAGGCGACCTGGCCGGGGGCGCCGACGCGCTGTACGCCGTGGAGCACGAGGTCGAGCGGTTGTCGGCCATCCTTGCCGAGGCGGTCCCCACCACTACTAGCTCGAAGGAGTGACAAGCATGCGAATCCTTATCGCGGAAGATGACCGGGTTTCGCGCTCGGTGCTGGAGACCATGCTCCGGAAGTGGCATCACGAGGTCCTGGTGACCTGCGACGGCCAGGCCGCCTGGGAGGTCCTCCAGCGCGACGACGCTCCCAAGCTGGCGGTCCTCGACTGGATGATGCCGCAGCTCGATGGGCCGGAAGTCTGTCAGCGTGTGCGAGCGCTAGCGCGTCCCGACCCGACGTACCTCATTTTGCTGACCGCCAAGCAGCTCAAGGAGGACATTGTCCAGGGCCTGGACAGTGGGGCCGACGATTATGTCACCAAGCCATTCGACCGCCAGGAATTGCAATCCCGTGTCCGCGTCGGAGAGCGCGTGGTGGCCTTGCAGCACAGCCTGACCGACCGGGTGCGCGAACTGGAGACCGCCCTCGCGCAGGTCAAACAGCTCAACGGCCTGCTGCCAATCTGCTGTTACTGCAAGAGCATCCGCGACGACCACGACTATTGGCAAGGGGTCGAGAACTACATCGCTTCCCATTCCGAGGCTCATTTCAGCCATGGCATCTGTCCCAAGTGCTGGCACACCGTCGTGGAGCGGGAGATGGCCGAGGCCGGCATGCCGCTACCAATCCGGGAACCTGTGACCGGACCGTGCCCACAAGCGTCCTTAGGGCCCATTGAAGCATAGCCACGCCTCGGCTGTCGTTTGGCGCGCCAATTGCTATCTCTTTGCTAGACTCTTGTTCGGTGAGTTTGGCCGGAATGCGGACTGAGAGCGATGAACCAACGCCCGAAGCTCCCTGAGGAACTTGCGGCCGATGCCCAGTGCTCGGCTGCCAATCTCCAGCGGACCATCCGCCGGGGAGAACGCCTTCTCCAGCGTGCGCACAAGCTCGCCCAATCGATTGAAAAGCGGGTTCGCCGGCTCCAAGGCGCGCTTCCAGGTGGAGTGGAAGTGTCTCAGAATAAGATCGGGAACCTTGACAAGAAAGGTTCCCTGAATCCCTCGGCTAGCTCGCCCAGCAATTCGGCCTCGAGCTCGTGCGGCGAAGGCTCGCGGCCGAATGCTGAGTGCGAGCAGTCGGGAAAGCCACTCACTTGTTCTTCTTCTTCTTCATAACCAGGCCTTCGACCTTGACCTGCGTGACCACATCCTTGCCATCTCTCGTCTCGGTCGTGATCGTCACTGCCGAACCCGCCGGCAGACTAGTCAAACCGCCAGCGACGTCCTGCGGCTGGGCCTTTTTAGCCTTCTTGCCGACGAGCTGGATGATCTTGGCGTCCTTGGCCAGGGTGAGGATCTGATCCTTGTCGCCTATCGTGACCGTGATGGTACTCTCGATGCCTTTGACCTTAGCACGGATTTCCTCTGCCCGCACGATGCCGGCGCAGAGCAGGACAGCGACCATCGCAGAAACAAGTTTAGCTAGCACGGCGAACCTCCTTCGAGTTACCACAGAATCTCCCTCGCCCCCCGGCAACACGCCGGGAACAACCTCGCCACTTGAACCACCTCATTCAACTCCGGCTCTGCCGAGAAGTTCCGGAATCCATCGCGCACCCAGAAAGTGGCGCGGATCGCTCCACAGGTGCGTTCGCAGACAACTAATTGGCCAGCCAGAACGAGATTCTTTTCCACGGGCTGTTGTTCTCCGTTACAATCTCCCCGGTCCGGTTTCTTTGCCGGCAGGATGGCGCGGACCCGTTCGCGCTGGGGTAAGAAAGCGAGAGGACTCCGATGCTTCGATTCTCGTCCTTGCGATCCAGCAGTACTTGGAGAATTGACGGGAGCACGGCGAAACACGTCCATCATCTTCTGCTGATCCTGGCAGCGGCGTGTCTGCTCGGCGGCGCCGTGCCGGTCGAGTCCGCGCGTGCCGGTCCACCCAACATTATCTTCATCCTGGCCGACGACCTGGGCTACGGCGACCTACACTGTTACGGTCAGGAGCAAATCCAGACTCCTCATCTGGACCGGCTGGCGGCCGACGGGATGCGCTTCACCCAGTTCTACGCTGGCTCGACCGTCTGTGCACCTTCGCGCTGCGCCCTGATGACCGGCCTGCACACCGGGCACTGCTTCATCCGCGGCAATGCCAAGGAGAACCTCCGGCCCCAAGATGTGACCGTGGCCAAAACCCTGAAGGATGCTGGCTATGCGACTGGCCTGGTGGGCAAGTGGGGCCTGGGGCATGAAGGCTCCGCGGGCGTGCCCACCCGACAAGGCTTCGACATGTTCTTCGGCTATCTCGACCAGACCCATGCCCACAACTACTATCCCAGCTTCCTGGTGCGCAACGAAGAGCGCGTGCGGCTCAAGAATGTCGTGCCGGGCGAAGGCGACTCGGGTCAGGGGGTTGCGACACAGAAGGTCGAGTATAGCCACGACCTGCTGGCCGAGGAAGCGCTGGCGTTCGTCGATCGCAATAAGGATCGCCCCTTCTTCCTGTACTTCGCCCTGACCATTCCACACGCCAACAACGAAGCGGGCAAGAACGGTATGGAAGTGCCCGATTACGGCATCTACAAGGACCGGAATTGGCCCGAGCCGCAAAAGGGCCACGCCGCCATGATCACGCGCCTGGATCGCGACATCGGCCGCTTGCTGGATCGGCTGAAAAAGCACGGGATCGAGGACAATACCCTCGTCCTCTTCACGTCCGACAACGGCCCGCACCGGGAGGGCGGCAACGACCCCGACTTCAACCACTCGCATGGTCCGCTGCGTGGCATCAAGCGCGACCTGTACGAAGGTGGCATCCGCGTGCCGATGATCGCCCGCTGGCCTGGCAAGGTACCCGCCGGCACCACGTCCGATTTCGTCGGCGCTTTCTGGGACCT
>JBGQLF010001359.1:0-3238 GCA_041499985.1 Gemmataceae bacterium | reverse complement strand
TTCCTTCTTGTTCTAATTCCTCTCATGACGGCTTTCTCGTTACCCGCGCTCAATCGAAGCATTGTTGCTTGTCAGCGATGTCCCCGGCTGGTTTGCTGGCGTGAGGAAGTCGCTCGCGTCAAACGAGCGGCCTTTCGAAACGAAGAGTACTGGGGACGCCCCGTGACCGGGTTCGGAGATCCACAGGCCCACGTTTTCGTCTGTGGGCTGGCGCCAGCCGCGCATGGCGGCAACCGCACCGGCCGCGTCTTTACGGGCGATCGCTCGGGTGATTGGCTCTTCCGTGCGTTGCACCGCGCCGGCTTCGCGAACCAACCCAATTCGGCACATCGCGGCGACGGCTTGCGCCTCACGGACTGTTACATTGCCGCACTCGTCCGCTGCGCACCGCCGGCTAACCGACCGACCCCCACCGAGCGAGAGAATTGTCTTCCTTACTTCCTCGAAGAGTTGGGCCTGCTCAAACAGGTGCAGGTCCTGGTCTGCTTGGGTGCGTTTGCCTGGGACGGAGTGCTCCGCGCCCTGCGGACACATGGAACAGTTGCGCCCCCCAAGCCCCGTTTCTGCCACGGGGCAGAAGCTCCGATCGGCGGCTACTTCCTGCTGGGTTCCTATCACCCGAGCCAGCAGAATACCTTCACGGGCCGGCTCACGGAACCGATGCTCGATGCCGTTTTCGCCAGGGCCCGATCGCTGGTTCAGAGCTGAGAACGATCGGAACCGACGCGGTCCTCCCCTATAAGCCCGACGCGCCAGCGAGGCTACGACGGCTTCCCTCGCTGGCGCGTCGGGCTCAGGTGCTCCGCGCCGGCCCTGTAAGAGCCGAGGTGTCTGACCTTGACTTGGGGGAACGCCCTCGCTACTGTCCCGCCGCTCTGGGGGATTCCTGGGGCGGTAAGGGGGGGAAGGCGATGGGCCGGCTAAGGATCGGTGTAGCCGCATTGCTGCTGGGGAGCTTCGTGCTCTCGGGGTGCCTGTATTTCAACCGCTGTAGCTGCGAGAAATGCTCGTCCTGTGGCTGCCCGCCGCCCGCGTCCGTCGTCGTCCGGCAGCCCGGCGTCGCAGCAGTGGAACAGCCGGCCGAGACAAATCACCCGATTACCGATAAATGAGAGAGAAATCCCGAAGGGCTCGTCTTGACCTGTGCCCGCGGCGTGGCTATCGTCGCGCGGCGGGAAGGCGGGTGAACCCCGGGTTGTCCAAGGTGGGACGGCAGGCGGGGCGAAGGAACACGCCGGCTGCCGGCGTAGCGCATCTATTCGCGGGAAGGGGTGATCTATGATCCGAAAGCCGGTGATGGCGATCACGGGCCTGTTCTGGGTTGGCGTGGCGCTGTCGGGATGTGAATCGTGCGGTTCGTGTTGGGGGCGCAAAGAGGTTGGGTATGGGTCACCTCCTTCGGCGCAGGGGTTCGCCGGTACGGCACCGCAGCCGGTGGGTTGGAACCAGCAGCCGGGCTTGGCAACGAACAACGCTCCGGTTGGCATCCCGGATGCCAGTGGACGTTATTATGCCCCTGCGTATCAGCCGCAGGCCCCATACGCTGGAGCCTCGGCGATGCGCCCAGCGGGCATGGGGGCCCTTCCCCAGAATCCGAACTCAATGAACAACGCGCAGCTGCCCGCGAACAGCTTCCCCGCCTCCTCAGGGGGCTTCGACCGCACCACGGCTCCAGCGAACTCCTGGCCGATGGACGACGCCAGCCGACGTGGCCTGATGCCCGCGTCGTCGAATATGGCTCCGATTCCGCCATCCGCTCCGGGAGTGCCTAATAGCCCGGCCACGTGGAACACAGCTCCGCCAAGTCCGATGAATGGTGCGCCCATGCCGGGCATCCCCAGCGCACCGGCTGGCTCGAGCATGGCACCGGCTCCACTGCCGCCGCCATCGACGCGCATGAATTGGCCGGCGACGGGTCAAGGAGCGCCTATGGAGCCGCCGCCTGTGCCGATGGCTACTCCAGGCAATACGAGCCAGACACGTTACCTGGATGTGGCGCCTCAAGGCAATGGAGCGCCGTTGCCGCCGCAACCGCCCCGCGGCAACTACTAGTCAACGTGATCCGTTTGCGCTTGGGGTCAAGGAGTCGCTAGCCCCGGGTTTTCCACCCGGGGCTTTGTCGTACTCGCCTTGAACAGAAAGCCCCGGGTACAGGCTTCGAGACCTGGGGCGGCGACGCTCCCATTCGATCTGTTCACTTCTGCGTGGGTATCTCACTCGGGCGTCCAGGCCAACGCCCGAATCTCGCCAAACTCGCGCGGGAGTTTCTCCCACGTTTCGCCTCCATTGGTCGAGCGGTAGATTTCGCCACTGACGCTGCTGGCATAAATCAGCATCGGATCGGCGGCGTGAACGGCGAAGTTCCATAGTGTGCTATTGGCCCGGGCTGGCATTCGTGCAGTCTGCCAGGTTGCCCCGCCATCCGTCGAACGGCCGATCACACCCGTGCTCCCCGGAGGACCGTCGCCATTGCCGAGGAAGACCACCTCCGGTTGATCCCACTTCTGCGCCATCCCTCGACAGTACGCGCAGGGCAGCGACTTGCCGATCCCCAGCGGTTCCCAGGTCTCGCCGTCGTCGCTGCTGAGGTTCAAATCATTGTTGGTGCTCGCCAGGAGCCGTTTCGGTCGGCCATTTCCCGGCACGATGACCAGGGCATGGATGTCGCGTGAGCTCAGTCCCCGGCCGACCGCCTGCCAGGTCCGGCCGCCGTCGCGACTGCGCTGAAGTCCATCGATCTCCACACCCGCCCAGATTGTCTCGGGATCGGTCGGATCCGCGACCAAGGTGGTGACACGCGTGTGCATGATCCGGGGACATTCCTGGAGCATCGGTGCCCCCGTCTCGGTCCAGGTCTGCCCAGCGTCCGCGGAGCGAAACAAACGCGCCGGGCAGGTGCCAACCAGGATCACTTCCGGCGTCCGGGGGAGTAGAAGCAAGGACCAGATCTGCTGACCCGTGAGTGGGGATTCGACACGGGACCAGTGATCGGCCCCATCCGCGCTGCGGAAAACGCCCTGCTCGTTGCCCAGGTAGAGGACACGCGGATTCTGCGGATGCACCGCCAAGGCCCGCACATGGCACTCGACGAACATGCCGTCGCAGGCACGTACATAAGTCGCGCCGCTATCGGTGCTGCGCCACAGGCCCTGGCAGATGGTGCCGACGTAGAGTCGGTGTGGTGTCATCGGTTACCCCCGATTTGGGCGAGAAGAAGTCCCATGGACCAGCCGCGGTT
>JBGQLF010001358.1:0-3239 GCA_041499985.1 Gemmataceae bacterium | reverse complement strand
GGGGAACCGTATCAGGAAGTCGGCTTCGGCCTGTGAACATCTGTTGTGCTGCGGGTCGATAGGCAGCCCGATCATACCTACCTATTCGACACGCCCACGGACCCTGCGGATCGGGATCGTCCACCTTTCGGTGCCTCGTGGGCTACCGCAGCGCCGATGAAATAATGCACATGCCAGGCAATGTCGACGCTCCAAGAAAACATCGCTCAGGAGAGATTCAGCCTATCTTTAAGCTTAGCGTATGTTTTTGAACATCCTCGGCGATGACCCCCCTAATCGCTGCTTCTCATACCGCATTGCCCTCGCCAGTCGGCAGGCAGGAAGGGGTCATCGCAGATACGGTAATTGCGCTACGCGGGCAGAGCAGGTTGATGTTCGACGTAGCGAAAGGTGGTCGATGGCGGACACACTTTTGCTTTGATGTGGAGGTGTGATGCAGGGCCGGGTGGTCCCGGCCGCTGCGCTGTCAGCACCATCAGGGCGTCGGCTTGGCCGCCGCCTTGGGCCGGGTTTTGGACGGGGCCTTGCTGGGCATGATCAGGACGGTCATCTTCTTGCCGTCCATCGTCGGGGGCCGTTCCACCTTGCCCACCGCGGCCAACTTCTCCAGAACCGCGTCCAGCACGCGCCGGCCCTCCTCCTGGTGCTGCATCTCGCGACCCCGGAACAGGACGGTGACTTGCACCTTGTCGTTGTGTTCGAGGAACTTGCGCGCCTGAGCGACCTTGGTGTCCACGTCGTGGTCGCCCGTTTTGGGGCGGACGCGGATCTCCTTCAGCTTCTGCTGGCGGACCTTGCCGGTCTTGTTGCCCTTCTGCGAGTTCGCGAAGCGCATCTTGCCGTAGTCGAGGATCTTGCAGACTGGCGGGCGCTCGTCGGCGGCCACTTCCACCAGGTCCAGGCCGGCCTCCCTCGCCTTTTCGAGAGCCTGGGAGGTCGGGACGAGTCCCAGTTGCTCTCCCCCGGCGCCGACCAGGCGGATCGGGCTGATGCGGATTTGCTCGTTCATGCGCGGGCCGCGGTCGGGCGGCAGCTGACGGTCGTAAAGTCGGATACGCAGTCTCCTTGAAAATCGGACCGAGACGCCGGCCTTCGGAACTGAGGGCCGCGTCCCCTGTTTCGCTCCACCCCCCGAGTACCCCCCGGCGGCGTGGGCACATCTTACTGTACATTCTATCGTCCATCCCCGCCCCAGGATACGCTTTTTTCTCGCCGCACCGTGCCGCCGTGCCGAACACCCTCATGCTTCGCCCCATTTTCCCGGCTTCCGGGGGTATGCGGTGCTACCCCTGCCGGGTATGTTGCGGAGATCAGCGGCCGCTGGCGCCGCATCTCTGACCGCGCGGAAGGCTCGCTCAATACTTCAACACGTACGCGGACGACTTACTCAGCCGGTCCCGACTCCTTATGTATGTGAGAGTCGTCCTGGGATCGGCGTGGCCCGCGTTATGGAGAGTCAGACGGTATGTAGAGTTGAAGACGTATGCTCGTGCCAGTTCTAGTTCGGCGAAAAACATGTCCCGCATAACGAGATCGCTTCTTCGGCCTGTCCATTGATGGTATCCCGGCTGAACCGCCCTGCTGACAGCCGCCCAGCGCGGCTCGTCCCCGAGACCACTCCATGCTCGACTGGCTATCTTTGTGCCCGACAACCGCGGCAAGACTGGCCTGCTCGCCGCTCCAGGAATACCTCACCGGTTATCTCGCCCGTCTGACAGAG
This sequence comes from Gemmataceae bacterium, assembly GCA_041499985.1. Taxonomy (GTDB): domain Bacteria; phylum Planctomycetota; class Planctomycetia; order Gemmatales; family Gemmataceae; genus JBGQLF01. The sequence goes on along the minus strand of JBGQLF010001358.1, from coordinate 1,519 downwards.
CAGCGCTATCCGCCCAGGACCATGCGCAAGTATGCGGATTCCTTGCTGTGTTTCGGTGAGTTCCTGGGGCAACAAGGCAGTGTTGATGTCACTCAGCTCGCCCAAGCGGTGGAGCCCTTTCTGACGCAGCTCGCGTCCCGACGCCCTTCGGCTGCCCAGGTGAAGCCTACCCTCAACTGTTTCCTCCACTATTTGCGGCAAACCGGAGTCATCCCGACTCGCGAGTCCGCTGAACCACCCCATCCGCACGCCGAGTTGGTCGAAACTTACTGCACCTCCCTCCGCACCCTGCGCGCCCTGAAGGAGCGGACCATTCGGCAGATCCGCGGGACATGTCGAAGGTTTATGGCCTTCCTCGTCGCCAACAGCGCGGGGTCCCTGCCCTCCCTCCAACCCGAGGTGATCCATCGCTTCCTGGTGGCGCGCGGCCAACAGTGCTGTCGGAGTTCCTTGCGGACGCAGGCTAGCTCGCTCCGCGGATACCTTGCGTACCTGCATTGCTGCGGGGCGGTGGTGCTCGATCTGTCAGACGTTGTGGTCGCCCCACGCGTCTACCAGCACGACCAATGCCCGCGCTTTCTCACCCGGCCCCAGATCGACGCGGTGCTGGCGGTCATCGACCGCGACATACCGATCGGGCGACGGGACTACGCCATGTTGCTGCTGTTGACCGTCTATGGCTTACGGGGCATGGAAGTGGCTCGTCTGCGCCTGGAGGATATCGACTGGCGGAACAACCAACTGCACATCCGGGGGCGAAAGTCAGGGAACAGCACGACGTATCCATTGGCCGCCTCCGTGGGGGATGCCATCGTTGCGTACTTGCGGAATGGGCGGCCCACCAGTCCACATCGCGAAGTGTTTTTGTCGGTGAGAGCCCCTTTTCGACCCCTCATCAATGGGGCAGCCCTGGCCAGCCATATCGTGAAATACCTCCACCAGGCCGGTATCGCGGTGAAGCGCCCCGGGACACACCTCTTCCGCTATTCCTGTGCGCAACGGCTCTTCGAGGAGGGAATGTCGCTCAAGATCATCGGGGATTACCTGGGCCACACCGATCTGCATTCGACCCAGCGGTACACGAAGATCGCCCTCGACCAGTTACGCGAAGTCGCTCTGGGCGATGCCGAGGAGTTGTTGTGAACGACGCCGCACCATCCTACCGCGTTGATCGGAACCAGGCCGAACAGTTCCTGGCTCGACACCTCACTGCCTTGGGTGGACCGAAGCGAGCCGACTATCGGTTTCACCGGGCTGCCCTTCGGCGGTTCCTGACCGATCTCTGCCAAGCCGAGGAAGCGTCGGCCAGCAACCAGTTGCTCCTGAGCGAGCCACGGCTTCTCGACCGGCTGAGCCGTGAAGCCCGGAGACGCACCACGGCCAGCGCGGGCTGCTGCTTTGCCGCGGTGAGCCGGTACGTGCGGGGACTGGTGCGGATCGGGTTGTTAGAGGCCGATTTGATGGCGGCGTTTCAGGCTCGTTATGGAAACCGGGGATGGCCGATCCTGGCCGGGGCACT
>JBGQLF010001357.1:0-3247 GCA_041499985.1 Gemmataceae bacterium | reverse complement strand
GCCGCCGATCGCGTCGGCGCCAGCGCCGATGACGTGGCGATCCCCCCACGCACGAGCGGCGACCAAGCCGCGGCCCGGCAGGCCGACGAACCGAAATGTGCCGTCCTGGGTGCGGTTCTCCAAATAGTGGTCAAACGTTACACCGGATGCGTTTTTGCGGTAGGGGTTGTCTGAGAAAACGAAGTACTCAATCCGAGCCGGCACCGGTTGGCCGGTCACCTGGTCGGTTACTTTGCCGGTGATCCACACGCCGCGCGTCAGCTCCACATCGGTACGGACCTCCTCCAGGCCCGGCGTGTCGGGGACGGGCCGAAGCGACATCAGGTAGGGTTGGCCATCCGGCGGACTGACGCGGATCTCGTTGCCTTCGCCCTTGGGCAGGCCGACCAGACGATAACGGCCGTCTTTGTCGGTGACAGTCCGCAGATCGCGGCGGCTGATGAGGGTACTCCCGGCGATTCTGTCAGCGTAGACCACTGCCCCGGCCAGCGGCTTGCCCGTCTCCTTGTCCCGCACGACGCCGACGACCGGCTTGGTCGGAATGGCCGCGTGGTTGAAGGTGGCACCGTAGTACGTCATCCGGCCGATATCCGGGTTGCGCCTCCATTGCGGCACGGTGATCGTCCCGGCCGAGCGCGTCAGCACGTAGATAGACTGCATCGCGATCGTCGGCCCTTCGAGACGGAGTGCGACCAGGCGATCCCTGCCGAGGTTCTTGATCTGGAAACGGCCGTCAGCGCCCGTGGTAAGCGGTGGATAGGCATCATCCAGCCGATCCGACGGCAGACCCGTCAACAGGTCATTCTGGACAGCGTAGCCCTCCTTGCGGGACTGGAGGCCCTCGACGAAGGGCGTCAGGTCTCCCGTCTTGGGTTGATAGAGCGTGCTGATGCGGACGGTGACGCCTGGAACAGGCTGGCCTTGCAGGTCGAGGATTCGGCCCTGGATCGGTACCTCATCCTGGACGAGTTGCAGGGTCAAGTCCCGAGGTGCCGGGCTGCCGATCGGCCGAAAGGCGGGGCCATAGCCGTCGGCCACTGCCAGCACGAAGACGTGATCCCAGGGGTCGCCTCGTAAAATGCGTGGTTTCTCTGGAACGTCCGCAACTGTGAAACGGAATCCGCCCTCGGCATCGCTGATCGCCTGGACCTTCGTGGGCATGGCCTGGGGCGAGGAGTCGAGCAGGTACAGTTTGGCGCCGCTGAACGGTTTGCCATCAGGGCCTACGACCCGGCCGGCCAGCTCGACGGTCCCACGAGCCGAGGGGTTAAACCCCTCGGCTCGTTCGGTCGTGGTGGCAAGACGTGGCGCAATGGCTTGCGCCTCCGCGCTCGCCTCTGGCTCGCGGCTAAGCTGATGAGCGCCCCATCCGCTGCCGGCGACGATCAGGCTGACGGCCGCCAGCAGTCCCGTGGTAAGCTTCACCTTGCTGAGGAACATGGCTTGTGTCACTCCCTTCACCCAGGCGGCGATGTGCGCCGGGATCACCGCAGCTGCTGGATTGGCGGCCACAGCGAGCGCGGCTTGAACCGTGGTGTGCGTCAGCGCAGCGGGAACCGCGGCGCCGACGGCCTCCTGGGAGAGAGTGCTGGCACATAAGGCTGCCGACAGCGACACTTCACGGCGACCCAGCCGCCGCAGCAGTTCCTTGCGGGCCCGCGTCACGGCGGACGAAACGGTGCCGAGTTTCCAGCCGAGCTGCTGTGCCACCTCGGTCTGGTTGCGGCCCTCCAGGCAGCAGAGCACGAACGGCAGGCGCAGCCGATCCGGCAACGCCTGCACCTCTTCATCCAAAATGGCCTGGAGATCCCGCCAGGCCGTCTCGGAGGCTTGGTGCGGCGTGCTGGAGGCACGCGCTTCCATCTGGGCCCGGCTTTCGTGCGTCCGACGGCGGGCGGCGTCACGTTTGGCTTTCATGGCAACCCGGTAAGCGACCCCGTGCAGCCAGCTGCCCAGTGCCTCAGGCTTGCGCACCGCCGCCGCTCGCTGCACGAGCACCAGGAAAGTGGCCTGGAAGGCATCCTCGGCGTCGTGGTCATCGTGCAGCAGATGCCGGCAGACGCCCCAGACGAGCCGGCCGTGTCGCTGCACCAGAGCTGTGAAGGCGGCCTGATCCCGTTGCGCCCGGAAGCGCTCCAGCAGTTGCCCATCGGTCAGATCGCGGGTCGGCGCATCGGCCAGGGTGCGCAGGTAGCGGATAACAGTGTCTAGCTGTCCAGTGGTCATGACTGTCGTTCTCTCCGAGAAGGCGGCGTCCTCTGTATAGTTCCCGGAGAGAGGTCGATCCTGCAAAGATTCTTGACAGTTTCTGGTGCCGGATTGGAAATCATTACGGGTTCGCCTTCGCCTGCACCTCACCGAGCTCTTTGCTCTCACTCGGCTTGAGGGTGAACGGGGCGAGGAGGGATGGCCCCAGGCCCCCCGTGGGGCCAAGGCGTACCTGGTAGCGGTGCCCCGGCACCAGGCCATCGATGCGGAAGCGGCCATCACGGTCCGTCCGGACCTTGGGAGGCTCCTCACCAAACGTCACCCAACCAGGGGGTTCTGCCCGCACGAAGGTATTTGCTGCGGGCTGGCCATCTTCGTCCCGGAGGCGTCCGGTAATGGAGCCACACGGCTCAAGCCGGACGATCAGGGGCTCCTTCATCTCGCCACGGACCTCCACGGCGCCGGCAAGATTCTTCTCCTGGTGTACGAACAGCAGCCCATGAGATCGTTGGGGGTTGAGTCCCAGCACGGTAAATGTGTCTTCTGCCAGGGATCCGTACAGGAATCCAGGCCTCAGATAGTAGGCCTTCACTCCACGCAGTGGTTGATCGTCCGGACCGATCGTCTTCCCCCGGAGCGTTCGCGCCGGCTGTAGCGCTACGTCGCGGGTAAGCGATTCCGCCTTCTCCTCGGGGTTGAGGAGCAGCAGATGTTGGAACTGCCGCTGTCCCATTGCGCTCATACCATCCGCCGAGGCCTGGGTCCTCAGCCTATCCTCGTTGCCGTGGTCCTCGTTATCCCGGAAAAGTTCCTTCAGATCCTGGGTGCTCACCAGGGCAGGCATGAAGTACTCCTTTTGTGAGTGCGCTTCAAAACCCAGGGCGCCGGGTCCGGGCAGAACGACCAGGCTGTAGGAGCCGTCGGGTTGGGTTTCGGTCCAAGAATAAGGGTTACTGCCGGCCCCCTTCGGACCCAAGAGGCGGGCGACGAATGGGTTGGGGTAGAGGGGATTGTAGTGCACCCGGGCCCCGGCGATCGG
>JBGQLF010001356.1:0-3248 GCA_041499985.1 Gemmataceae bacterium | reverse complement strand
TCACTTGGCAGCTACTATTGTCTTCGCCCAGCTGCATTTGGGCAATCCTGGGGTACAGGAGGGTGATTACTCGGACGGACTCCTAGGCTGCTATTTTAGTTCGTACTCGTTCGACGTCCGAGGATACTTGCTCCGAATCTGTGCGTCCATCCCGGCCAGGTGATCCGAACCAAGACTTGCGTGCGAGCACGAGATAATGGGTCTTCAGTCGCGAGCAATGGAGGATCGGAATATGCGGATTCCAGGTGTTCCTGACGATCAACTTGCGTGGATTCACTGGAACTATGGCAATGGCAGGGATGCCATGGCGTGCCGCCACGAGCCGTCCGGTACCGTGGTGCCGCGCGAGTACCCGCCGAATCTGCCTATTCAAGACATCGCTCAAGCATTGATCGCGGAACTCCGGGAGAAGCTCACGGAGAAGGCCTCCTGGCTCCTAACGATTGGGGAAACAGTGATGCCGTGTAGACAGGGCGAGCAACTGAAAAGGCGATCGGCGGTGTCAGCGAAGCCAGTTCTAGAAGGCGCTTCATTCAATCTCTGAGCCGTGTGCTCGAAGGTACTTGCCAAAGCCTTATCGAGCCATCGTCCCAGCCCGAAGCCAAAGTCCCACCGTCTGGGGAGAAAGCCACACACCGGAGTCCAGGCATGGGTCCTCGCAAGCTCTTCAAGACTTTGCGTGTCGAGACCGACCAGAGCGTTATTCGCCCATTCGCCTGGAGTATCTCGGGCGCCGGAATAGGCAGTTCGCGGCTCCCTACGGCCAGTAGCGCTCCGTTCGGGGAGAAGGCGACCGCGCGGGCCCAGAGCTGCGGGCAGGGTAGGGTTGCCTGTAACTCCCCTGTCCGGGCCTGCCACAACTCAACGGTGTGGCCGCTACTGCCGATGGCAAGCACCTGGCTATCCGGGCTGAAGGCCAGCGACAGGACAAGACTCTGGTGGCCGTCGAGAACGGCCAGTCGCTCACTCGTCGCAGCTTCCCACACCTTGACTTCATAGCTGCTCACACAAGCCAGCAGTTTGCCGTCCGGGGAGTAGGCCAGTCCGTTGTTCTGTATCCCCCGGATATCCAGCGTCGCTTCCACCTGCTTGGTACTCAAGTTCCAGATTTTCACCGTCTGATCATAGCTCGCTGTGGCCAAGGCGCTGCCATCGGGCGAAAAGGCCACGGCAGCCACATTCAGCGTATGGCCGGCCAGAACGAGCTGTACCTTGCCCGTGGCCACGTCATACAGCTTCACCAGGCCCCGCCCCTTGGGCTCCCGGCCAATGGCGATAATTGCCCCCGATTCATCCTTGGAAGCGCCAAAGTCCTCATCATGAGCGACCGCCAGCGAATTGCCGTCGGGGGAAAAGGCGACGCAATAGACGCTTCCTAGATTCCCGGCCAGGGTCAACCGGATCGCACCGCTGCGTACATCCCACAAGCGGACCATAGCGTCGGATCCCCCGCTGGCGAGCAGAGCGCCATCGGGCGAGAACGCCAGCGAAAGTACGGGATCGTCAGGTCCACGCAACGTGCGCACCTTCGGCTGATCCCAGAACCAGTAGCCAACTCCAACGAGGAGCAAGAGACCGAAGAATATCCAGAGCGCCCACCGCCGCGTTGGAGTCCCTCCTTGTAGACTGTTTGCTCGCATGAAAGGTCTCTCCCTCGAGAGGCACGACGCCAATGGCCCATTTCATGGACGAGTTGCTAGCCGCGGTTTCCGATCTGATCTCCCGGCCCGTGACCCAAAGTATGGATGATCACGTAAGACAAATTATTCCCGCGAAATGGTACCTGCCCGGTACAATACGAGTTCGGCTGCGTTGCGCGAACCGCGAGGCGACTCCATGATTGAGCTGGTTTCCTCCGAATACGATGATGTCGCCTTCCTCAAGTTGGCTCAGCGGATCGCGAACGGCGCCGTTGCAACACTTGGGGTGCCCGAAGTCTATCTTGTGCATGTAGACAACTGGTTCGATCATAAGTGGCTCGGATGGTGGAGCAGATGGCAACACAAGGAACTGGAGGAACTGTGCGTTCCTCCCTTCAACCCCAACCGCGTCCGCTCCCAGAAGCACTTCATTTGGGACACCAATAGCTCGCGATGGATGTCCGCAGGCCAGGGGAAGCCTCTTCATTTTCGTCAGCCCGGTCGTTGCTCATCGCGCGCTCAGCTCCTCGATCAGTTGTCGAAATCCGGGGTCTTCATTTGGTACAGCGGAAATACAGTCACGAACCGTGCCGGAAGCGTGATGCTGTATCTATCGGGCGCGGAGGGCTACGCGTGGTATGCCTCGTTTACGAAAGAAGAGCACTGGAAGGTTGAGGATGAGTTCCGCATTACCAGGAGAGAGTTGGTAGCTTTCGAGGAACGGGGCCGCCAGATGGAGTTACTTCAAGCGTAGCCTTCGCACCATCGGCAGGAGCAGGCGGTCCACTGTACACTTCCTTTCCGCTTGCCGCACGACACGTCATCATGTACCGACTGACATGCAAACTGGGTCGGAAACAGACGATTTCGGGCCGAAAGCACCTGCAAGAACTTGAAACTTTTCGTGTCATAAGAATACCAGGGTTCTCTTTCTCACTGGGAAAGGTGCTCCTTATTGGACGCCAATGGTGCAGGGTTCCAGCGGATGAAGCCTCAAAGCCAGTCCGCGACAGCCCTACTTCACTTGCCGTCGGAACGTAAAACGGATATTTAAGGAGGTCAATATCAGATAGCTTGGCAGAATGCTGACGATGTTGGCGCTAATCGGCATTGGCGTCAACATCAGGCAGCGGCAGCCACCTTGCGAGCCACGTCCCCGGCCAAGTCTGTTCTGCGGTCGTCGTAGATCATCAGCGTGCGCAGGTCCCGGTGCCGGCTGAAACGCTGCACGGCCCGCACGTCTCCACCGGTTCGGTCCAGGGCTTCGGTGATGGCCGCATGCCGGAGTCCATGCGGCCAGACCTTCAGGCCGGCCTGCTCCCCCAACCGGCGAACCAGGGCATACAGCCCGGCCGCGCTCAACCGACCGTTGCCCTTGCCGGCTCGGTCCAGGGAGCGGAACAGCGGACCCGCTGCCGCGCCGCGCACGGCCAGCCAGGCCTCCAGCGCCGTGCGCGTGGGCGAGGGCAGCGTGAGCGCCACCTTGGCGGTACGGCCCTTGCCCAGGACCGCGACAGTCCCCGCTGGCGAGTCGAAGTCGGCCAGGTCGAGCCGCACCACTTCGGAACGGCGCAAGCCCAGATCAAACAGCAACCGCAGGATCGCCCG
>JBGQLF010001355.1:0-3254 GCA_041499985.1 Gemmataceae bacterium | reverse complement strand
TGCCACGGCACCAGCGACAAGAAACAGAGTCTGGCGGCCTACGGCTACATGCCGGCGCGCGCCTTATTCGCCGGGGACACCTTGAACGTCGCACTGCAATTTGCCCTCGGGGCCGCCTCATCGCACCCTGTTATGACCGACGCCAAGAACCTCGGACGTCTGAGCTTGCTCAAGTACATGTGGGACATCGGCTTCACGGTACAGATCCGCGCCATGAGCAGTCGCGTGCTGTGCACCGATTGTCACAACAGCGACAAGAATCGGGAGTTTGGTGGCGGTGGTCCCAACGGGCCGCACGGCTCCAGGAACGACCACATTCTGGAACGGCAGTACATCATGAGCCGGGTAGCCCCAGGTGCGCCGCCGGGAACCCTCATTACGATTGGCTTGAACCCAACTCCGGTTTTGGACGCGGTGGCGGCGTCGCCGTATGCGCTGTGCGCCAAGTGCCACGACTTGAAGTACATCAATTCCGGCGCTAGTTGGGCCGAGCACACGCGGCACATTCAGGACGGATTCTCGTGTTCGGTATGCCACAGCGCGCACGGGGTGCCTGCGGGCACTACGGGCGTCCATGGCGGCACGGCACTGGTGAGCTTCGACATGAACGTGGTGGGGCAGAGCACTCCCACGCAGCCGGTCATGTATAACGGCGGCGCCAGTTGTGCCCTGACGTGCCACGGGCACATCCACGTAGCGACCCTTCCCGTTCCCTAGCGGGATTTGACCCACTGGCTGTCCGATTCGGTCTGGCCGATCGGTCTTGCCGAAAGCTAAACCGCAGCCCCACAGCAACTTGCCAGTCTTGTCGCAATCTGTGTTTTGGCAGGAAGCTTGCTGTATCTGTCTGGGAGTATGGTAGCCCTGCTTCAGCCTGATGCTACCCGCCAACAATGAGGTGAGCTGAGTGCTTGCAACCGGCACGGCGGCCGCACGGCGAAGACTGTCAATTCTCGGCCTACTCGTCTTTCTCGCCGTGGTGTATGCCTTCTTCGCCGGCTTGCGCACCGTCGCCGACCCGGATCTGGGATGGCAAGTCGCGACCGGTCGCTGGATCGTTCAGCACCACGAGATCCCTTCCACCGACGTTCTGTCTTTCACCGCGGCGGGAAAGCCGTGGATCTATCCTGCGCTCTCGCAGGTCATCCTCTATTGGGTGCAGAAAGTTGGCGGCTGCGCGTTACTTTCCTGGCTATCCGCGCTGGCCTGTGTAGCTACCGTCCTGATCATCGCCCGCCATAGTGCCGTCAGCGCCATCTTGGCAATTGTCGCCGTGCCGATCATCGCCAGCCGCACCGATCCGCGTGCGGAGTTGTTCACGGAGCTGTTGTTCGCGGTGTTCGTCTCGCTGTTGTGGAAGTTTCACCGTACGGGACGTGCACCCCTGTGGGCACTGCCGCCGCTGATGTTGCTGTGGGTGAACCTGCACCTGGGATTCGTCGCCGGCTTGGGCATGTGCGCGGCCTATGTTGTCTTGGAACTTGTGGAAGGCCGATATCATAGTGCAGGGGCGAGGACTTCCGAGAGGTTGAGGATTGCCGCGCCGGCTATCGTTGCTACTATTATCGCTACATTTGTTAACCCCTGGGGCCCGGCGATTTACACCGCCATTTACCGGCAAGGGAAGATCTTAGGAATTCACCGCACGTGGATAGCCGAGTGGAGGAGTGTTCGACTCTCGCCTCTGAAGATTTTCAACGAGACCATAAACTGGCGTCATCCTGACAGTGCGATCTGGTGGCTGTTTGCGATCGCGCTGGTCGCCATGTGTATTGCGCTTTGGCGGCGACGGTTCGCCACCGCAGGCCTTCTCGCCGGTGCGATTTACGTCGCACTGGACTCGATACGCATGAAGGGGCCGTTTGCTACGATCGTGGTTGTCGTTGCGGGCAGCGTTCTCTATGACGGGCTGAAGACCAGGTCGGCACGATCAGCTTGGGAATGGGTCGAGGCGCGCGTTCCTCGGATGATCCCGGCTGTTACCGGTTTGTGCCTCCTCACCGCGTTCGTGTCGTTGCGGGCCTACGATCTCGCCAGCAACCAGTTTTACGCGCAAGTCGCGGACCGGAAATTGGAATTTGGACCGGGAGAAGCGCCCTGGTATCCCGAGGAGGCGGTGACCTTTATTACCACGGAGAAGCTGCCGGGCAATCTGTTCAACGACTACGTGCTCGGGGGCTTTGTTGCGTGGAAGCTGTCACCGGAGTTGTATCGCGATTACATCGATGGTCGTTCTGTCCCATTCTCCGAGCAGCATTTCTTTCGCTCCTTGCAGCTTCTGCTGGTGCCGCTTGATTCTATTGAATGGCAAAAGGAAGCTGACACTCTCAACATCAAAACGATATTCGTTTCTCTCAATCGAGAAGCGTGGGGCGGACTGCTTAGCCTGCCTGCATTCTGTGCCAGCAGCAATTGGCGTCCGGTTTATCTCGACGCCTACGCTGCCGTTTTCGTTCGCAAGTTGCCAGAGACCACCGAACTGATACAACGGCTCGGGAAGAACTGCGACCTGGTGCCGTTCGCCCTCGTGCCGCCGCCGACCAGGAGCGGTACATCGGCGCGGCGGTTTGACTATCATCTCAACTCCGCCACGGTGTTGATGTCGCTGGGCAGGAAGGAAGAAGCGGTGCCCCACCTGGATGCCGCAGAAACTATTTTCCCCGACAACCCGTACTTGCATTATCAAAAGGGGTTGGCGCTTGGCTTTTCCGACGATCTGGTTGGCGCGGAAGCGGAATTGAAGCGGTCGCTGGAGCAGGATCCTTCCACCGCCGCCTATGCTCTGGCGAAACTCTGGCAGAATGAGGGGCGCTGGGCTGAAGCCGAACCCTTCCTGCGGCGCCAGATAAAACTGTCGGAAGAACCGTCGTCGCTGTACCTGGAACTAGGCGAAGGTCAACTTGAAGACGGGCGCGCCGCCGACGCGTTGCAGTCGTTCACAGATGCGGAGAACCATACGCTTTTCCGTGCGGGAGCGGAGTCGGTGGCGCCTGCATTCCACGCCCGGTTGAATGCTGGCCGGGCACGTGCATGGCGAAAGCTAGGTGACCTGCCCCGGGCTACTGAGAGCCTGAAGGTCGCACTGTCGTTTGCACCGACGGATCCTGACCTCCTCAAGTTGTTTGCTGACCTCAAGAGCGACTCCGGAGGTACAAGGACACGGACACACACTCCCGAGCGGATGAATACAACCTCCGGGACAGGAAATACGCGCCGATGACGACCCTTGCCCCCGCGCGGCCGCGAACCACTCC
>JBGQLF010001354.1:0-3256 GCA_041499985.1 Gemmataceae bacterium | reverse complement strand
GTACAAGGAGCGCTTTCGCTCGCTCCCCGCGGAAGTCCTTCAGTCCCGCCTCAAGGAGTTCGGCGGGGTACTCCAGCAGGAAGCGGTGATCGCCTTACGGGAGTTGCTGGAGGAGCGAGAGCGGACGCCGGAGTAAGCCGTTGGGGGAAGAAAGGGGAAGACAAGGGGACATCGTAGATATCCGAGCTGACCAGCCGCTTGAGAGGATCGAAGACACGTTGGCGACAGGGAAGACCCAGATAAAACAAAGGAGAGTGGCACGTTGCGTCAACCGTTGGAAATCCAGGAGGCTCCTCCATGAACCTGCCGATCCAGGCCGTAGAGGTTCCCTTGTTCGATGACGGGCAAGGCGGGCTGCGCGTCACCGGCGCGCGCGTTTTGCTCGAGCGCATCGTGCATGCCTTCGAGGATGGGGCGACCCCCGAAGGAATTGTCCAGAGCTACGACACCCTGCAACTAGCCGACGTGTACGCGGTGCTGACCTGGTATCTGCGGCACAAGGCGGAAGTGGAGGACTACCTGCACAAGCGGGCGGAGGAAGCGGCGGCGATCCGCCGAAGCATCGAGGCCAAGCAGCCCGACCGGGCCGAACTGCGGACCCGCCTCATGGCGCGCCGAGCCGACCAGGAAGTGCTCCATGCTCCGCCTGGTGAGTGATGAGAACTTCAACGGGGACATTGTCCGCGGCCTATTTCGCCGGCACCCCGACCTCGAACTTGTCCGTGTGCAAGATGTAGGCCTCGTGCAAACGCCTGACCCGGACATCCTGGAGTGGGCCGCCGACCAGCGACGCGTGCTCCTGTCGCATGATGTTTCCACGGTCCCGCCAGCGGCGTACCAGCGCCTACCGGAAGGCAAGCCGATGCCTGGCGTGTTTATTGTGCCCGATCGCATGCCGATTGGCCAGGCCATCGACGAGAACCTGTTTCTCTCCATGGATGTTGAGCCTGGTGAGTGGAAGGATCAGGTTCTGTTTCTGCCCCGTAACCAGTCGGGGAAACCAAGGACACGCAGTTCGCGCTCAGGCCAAAGGGGGAGGGCAAAGGCGTCGGGCATGTATGATTGCTAAGATGTTTTCCAAGGGTTGCACTTCCCATCGCCGCAACGGGGCGGTTGCCCTGTCATGCCTGCCGATCCCTGTCCCCATCCCTGGCCTGTACCAAGCCCTGCTTACCGACCGCCGGGAGCAAGCAGCGCGAGTGCTGCGGCTGACCCCCGCTGAGCGGCAGACGCTGCTTGCGGCGCTGTTTCCCGACCGGGAGCCGGACCGCTCGCCCGACCTGCCACGGCTGGCGCTGCTGCCTCGGCCAGCGGCCTGAAGCGGCAGCAAAGAACCGCTTCGCCAAGCGCCTGTTAGTTGGTGTGCTGGTGGTCCTTGCCTGCTCCTGGCCCTGGCGGTTTGGTGGCAATTGCTCCGCGACTTGCCTTGACAGCCTGTTGCCGGAAGGGGCGGATCGGCTGGGTCCTACGTTTTCCTTCAGAGAAGTAGCCGTACAGCGCGATCCGACCTTTCCGGCAACAGGTTAGCACGGGTCCACAATCGGACGCCGCCGATAACCTCAGGCACATTGCATTCAGTCCAAATATAATTAACACCCTGGATACATAGCTTGAGAGCCTGTCTCGATCCTTCCCAGCCGAGGCTCCTTGCTCCTGCGCCCTAGCGAGAAGCCGCAACACCTGGGGCAACAGAGCAACACGCTGGCAGATCGAAGAATTAACATCGGGGTTTACACTTTGACAAGTATCGGAAGCGCGTGAGGGAGGGGAAGAATCGTTGCCAGGAGAGGATGCACCCACTCGCTCGTGATTGGTCGGGACGATGCGGTGTTTCTAACGTCTTGAAAACCTTGGAGATAGGCGACTCTTTTCTACTGCCTTGGTCCGACGCCGTGGGAAGATTCCCGCAGACCTGGGACCCGGCATCTCCTTTGCTACCTACATCAGCGCCCATCCAAGTCGGTGGGCAAGCCTGCTCACGTCTGCCCAGGCACCCTGTCTCTTGGTAAGGGACTGATCGGCCGACGGGTCAAGGCGTCGAGGAGATCCCAGAACATAGTCGCATCACCAGAGGAGTTCTTGCATGTTGTGTATATCACCCTTCTGGCGAAAGCTCTCGCGCCAGAGATTTCCGCGCGCCCTGCGTCCCCATGGTCCATCCCGTCCCTGGCTTTGGGCCGAGCTCCTGGAGGCTCGTACGGTCCCTTCCGCCGTCAGCATCAACCAGGAGTTTGTGTCCACGGCCTATCAGGACCTGCTCCATCGGCCAGTGGATCCGGCGGGCCTCGAATCGTGGACGGGGCTGCTCGACCGAGGCGGGAGTCATTCGGCTGTGGCGCTGGGCATTCTCGCCAGCCCGGAATACAAGATGGACGAGGTGCAAGACCAGTACCAAGTGCTGCTCCATCGGCCTGCGGAAGCCGCGGGGCTGACCGTTCACACAGCGGCCCTGTTAGCAGGAGGCACGACCGAGCAGCTGCACGCCAACATTGCCGGTTCGGATGAATACTTCAGGAATCGCGCGGGGAGCAGCAACAAGGGCTTTCTGGATGCGCTCTATCAAGATCTGTTCCAGCGCGCGGTCGATCCGGTCGGGCAACTCGCCTGGGGCCAGATGTTGGCCACTGGGGTAAGCCGGACCACGGTGGCCTTGGGCATCGTCGCCAGCGAGGAATCCCGTAGGGATACCGTCGAGAGCTTCTACCAGCAATTTCTCGGTCGGTCTTCCGATCCCCAAGGGCGTAGTGTGTGGATGGACGCTTTGCAGTCTGGGATCCAACCCGAAGCGGTGATTGCTGGGTTTATTGGATCGGATGAGTATTCCACGCGCGTGGGAAACGCCGGCGCGAGCGGTAACGAGAACAGCGGTGCCACCGGTGAGAGCACCGGCAATGCCGGCGACAACGGTGGCACTAGCGGCAACAATAGTAACCAGAACAGTGGCGGCGCCGGCGGCAATGCCAGCAACACCGGCACCACCGGCGAGAGCAGTGGCAACTCCGGCGGTGCAGGCCAGAACAGTGGCAACACCGGTAGCAGTGCCGGCGACAACGGCCAGAGCAGTGGCACCACCGGCGAGAACAGTGGGAACGCCACAAACCCGAACGACAAGGGTGGCACCACCGGCACCACCGGTGGCAACGCCGGCGAGAACGGTCAGAGCAGTGGCACCACCAGCACCACCGAGGGTACCAGCGGTAGTGCCGGTGCAAACGGTGGCACTACTAGTGAGAACCCTAGCGTCATCACCAACACC
>JBGQLF010001353.1:0-3257 GCA_041499985.1 Gemmataceae bacterium | reverse complement strand
GTGCAACCCGACATCCCCGAGGCGCTCTCCAGCTTGGTGGAGCAACTCCTGGTCAAGGACCCCGCCGAGCGCCTGGCCTCGGCACGCACGGTGGTGGAGTTGATCGAGACTCTGGAACGGGATCCCGAGGCAGGAAGCCTGAGTGTTGCAGAACGGGACACAAGCCCGAAGCGCCAGCCAGGGAATCTTCCTCCCTCGGTGGCGCTTCGGGCTTGTGTCCAGCCGGAGGGCGCGCGGCCGGCGCTGGCGCTCCCGGAAGAGGTTGCCCGGAGGCCACTGGCCGCGTCGCCAACAACGCTGCCCGTCCGGTCGGGGAAGCGGCGTATCCTGGTGGGGTTGGCGGCGGCGCTGCTGCTGATGGTGGGAATCAGTCTTGGGGCGGGGGTCGTCCTTCGGATCACGACCGCCCAGGGCGAACTCGTCATCGAAGCCGAGGACAGGGAAGTGCAGGTCCGGGTCCGACAAGGCGAGGCGATCATCATCGATCCCACTACGCAACGGACGTTTACACTCAAGCCTGGAGAGTACGACATCGAGGTAGTCGAGGGGAAGGATGGCCTGAAGCTGTCCACGGACAACATCACGATCCGCCGAGGGGAGCGGGTCCTGGTCAAGGTCCATCAGGAACCGAGGAAAACCATTCAGCCGCGGGAGCCTGTCCAGGCGGAGGAAGCCGATCTGCATAAGCTGCTTGCCCGCGAAGCCGACCCGAAGGAAGACCGCGAGCGGCTGCGCAACGACATCCTGGCTCTGGGCCGCCGGCATCCCGGAACGTGGCCAGGGATGAAGGGAGCCGAGCTGTTGCGACGATTGCCCTCCCCCTTGGACCGCTTACAGGCGAGCCAGATCCCGCCCTATGAGCAGGCCGTGGCCGGGAACGGCGACCCAGAGAAAGCGCCAACCGGGCTGGTGGCCATCCTGGGCGACAGCCGCCTGAAGCACTGGCGCGACGCCGATGGCGTGGCCCTCAGCCCGGACGGGAAGGTGGTCGCTTCCGCGAGCCCTGATGGCACGCTCAAGCTCTGGGACGTGGCCACGGGGAATGTGTTGCGAAGCCTGACCGTGCGCCGCTGTTATTTCTATTGTGTGGCCTTCAGTCCGGATGGTCTGCGGCTGGCGGCCGGCGGGGGGGCCGTTGTTGGATTATGGGAGGCCGCTACCGGGAAAGCGCTGGCGGAATGGTCCGACCTCAAGGGGATGGTTCGTTCGATTGCCTTTAGCCCGGACGGAAGCCTCTTGGCCGCCGGCGAGCACTCCGGTCAGATCGTATTGTGTGAGGCCGCGAGCGCCGGCAAAGCGCTCCACCTCCTGAAGGGGCATCGCCAGCTCGTTTGGTCTGTGGCTTTCAGTCCGGACAGCCGAATGCTTGCTTCCGGGAGTGCAGATGGGATGGTAAGACTTTGGGATGTTGCCCAGGGGATGGAAATCCGTACCGTGACCGACGCCTACAAGGATCGAGGAGTTAGTAGCGCGGTGTTCCTCCCCAACAGCCAGCGGTTAGCTACCCAGGGGGGCGACCAGGTGGACGTGTGGGAGACGGCGACCTGGCAGCGCCTCAAGACTTTCCCCGCGGCTGCACCCGCTTGGAGCCATCCCTTGGTTTGCAGTGGGGACGGGAAAATTCTGGCCTCTGGGGGCCCCGCCGAGGTGAAGCTCTGGGAGGTAAACGGTTGGAAGGAGCTCCCGGGTCCCACCCAGTCCAGCTTGGCGATCGGCTGGCTCAAATCCATAGCGCTCAATGCCGACGGGTTCCTCATGGTCGGCGGCTTTTACAGCGGCGAGGTGAGACTTTGGGAGACGCTTACGCAACGGGAGCAGCACCATGCCTCGGGCCATCACGGGTGCGTCCAGGCAGTAGCGTTCAGCCCGGATGGAAGGGTGCTGGCTTCCGGCGGTGTCGATCACCAGGTCAAGCTGTGGGAAACCGCTACGGGCAAGGAACTGGGCACGTTGAGCGGCACTCCCCACCCGGTCGTCGCGCTGGCTTTTGCCCCAGATGGCCAACTCCTGGCTTTCGCGAGCGGGCCTCAGGCTCGGCTGGTTGAGACAGCCACAGCGAAGGAACTGGGAACGATATCCGTACCTCGCGGCCCTATCACTGCCTTGGCCTATCATCCGCAGGGAACGATGTTGGCCTTGGGCAGCAAGGATGCGACGATCGCGCTCTGGGAACCGGCCAAGGGAAAGCTTCTCCGCCTGCTCAAGGGGCATAAGGAGGAGATTACGTCCGTGGCCTTTAGCCCAGACGGGCGCGGGCTGGTTTCGGGCAGCAAGGACCAAACCCTGAAGTACTGGGACCTGGAGACCGGGACCGAACTCCGCACGGTGGCGGTAAAAGGCGACCAGATCTGGGGAAATCGAGTCCTGGTAGCGTTTAGCCCAGACGGGGGCACGCTGGCCTGCGGGAACGGAGATGGTACGGTGCAGCTCTGGGATGCGGCCACTGGGAAAGAACTGCACAGCTTGAAGGAACACCTGGATGCCATTTCCGGCCTGGCTTTCCGTCCGGACGGGCAACAGCTCGCCACGGCCGGCCAGGACGGCTCGGTCCGAGTGTGGAACCCCGCCACTGGGAATCAGGAGCACGTTTTCCAGTTGGGTCCTGTATACGGAAACGTCTTTGGCGTGGCGTTCAGTCCCGACAGCCGCTACCTGGCGACCGCCAACGGCAACGGCACGGTGTACATCCTGCGGCTGGCACCCGCGCTGGGCCACGAGTCCAGCCCAGCACCGAATGGCGGGGCGTTCTCACCAGTCCGCTGATCGGTGACGGTTGTTCCTTGTCCACGCTGGGCTGGGCCTGTTAGGATTCGGAAGAGGTCGCAAAGGAGTTCCAAGCACTTGGCGCAGGAGCGATCGCCATGCGGAGCACATCAAAGGTCGCCGAACTCGATTTGCTACTGGACCGTCTCGACCGCTGGTTGGCGCAGCATCGGCCGCATTACTGGACGGGTTTGCTCCCAGGAGCAGATGCCGCGGCGCTCGGCCAGCTGGCACAGGCGCTGGCCGGCCGCGTTCCTCCGAGTCTGGAGCACTTGTTGGCCTGGCACAACGGCCAAAAGGCGGATTTCGTTGGCTGCTTCGAAGCTAGCTGGAAACTGATGGGGACCCAGGCAATTGTCAGCGCCAAACGCGATCTTGACGGACAAGCCGCAGCTGCGGGCTGGCAGTCGGCCTGGATTCCCTTTCTGGATGATGACGCCGGAGACTACCTGTGCCTCGACACCGCTCAGGCAGAGGCACCCGTGCTCAGCTTC
>JBGQLF010001352.1:0-3260 GCA_041499985.1 Gemmataceae bacterium | reverse complement strand
GCGAGCCCGCCCATCATCTCCACCAGGCCGCTCGCGATGAAGTCCATCGAGATGAACAGCGGCGGGCCGGTCATGCCCAAATCGAAATCTCTCGCGACCGTGAGGTCGTTGCTAAGCTCCGGATCTTCCAGGTGCCCCATCCCTGGCGGTCGGACGCACGCTTCGGTCAGCCGGTCGTAGAGCCAGGCGGCCGTGCGATCGCCGAGATTGGCCCCAAGCGCCTGCTGAATTGGCGTGAGGACTTGGAGCAAGACGAAGACGATGCCGACGAGCGCGAGCCCGTCGGCGAGACGGTCACCGCGCTGCACGGCGGCAACGAGCACGCCCATGGCGATAGCGAAGATCGCGGGCAGCACGCCGCGCAGCACCAGGACGACCCACCACACAAGCGCGAGGGCACGGTCCGCCTTCGGCAGTACGGCGAAGAACTTCCACTCGTTACGCGCGCGCAGACGCTCGAACACTGGTCAACCCTGTGTGACGATCTCGTGCCGGAAGCGCTAGCCCGCCTTCTTCATCGCCGCGCCACGGGGCAGGACGAGCAGCCTGTTCTGATCTCTTGCTTCGCGGACACGCTTGAGCAACACCACTCAAGGTACGACGAGCCGAGTGGAAATCAATTCGCCATGCGACCACGAGAGGAAAGAACGTTCCGAACGGGAGTTCGGCAGAACGGGAGGGAGTTAGTCTTCCTACAAGTTGGAAGGCTGTGGACACCTACCGCTGCTGGAAAGGCCGGAAGAAGTGAATCGCATGCTCGAAGCTTTCTTGGCCCGCCAGCCGGCCCACCTTCGAGTCGCTGCGGGCGTGAGCTGAGTGTTTCAAACCGGTGAAATGCCACAACTTGGCAGAAGGCGTACAATCCAGGACATGCCTGGGCGCAAAGCGTATTCCTTGGTTTATACCACCAGCTTCAAACGCCACTTGAAGTTGGTGGCGGCGCGATACCATTCGCTGATCCGCGAGACTCTGGAAAAACAGCTACAATATGAACCAGAGGTGAAAACCCGAAACCGCAAGCCTTTGCAAAAACCCATGGCGTTCAGAGCAGAATGGGAGCTTCGCTTCGGCCCGCACAATCGTTTTCGGGTTTTCTACCGTGTCCAAGTCGAGGAAGTCATCCTTCTGGCGTTCGGCGAAAAAGAAGGCAATCGCCTGTTCATTGAGGGGGACGAGGTGGAACCATGAAAAGAGTCACGCTGGAAAAGGTCCAGGCCCAGTTAAGTGAATATGTCGAAACCAGTTCGAAACAGCCGGTCCTAATCCTTCGCGACGGGCAACCGGTGGCCATTCTCATAGGACTTGACCGAAACGAAAAGCGAACCCCTATCAAGCTACGGGATGTCTTGAAGCGCGCCTGGAACGATTATGAGGAACACGGAGCCATCCCCCATGAGCAATTCTGGAAGGATCTGGCCAAGGAAGCGGATAAGTCGCAACAGGTCTAACCTCCCGGCACCCTCGTCCTGCCGGATTGCTTCAGGGAAGAGAAGGGGGGTCGCCGCCAGCGTGAGCTGAGAGGCTTCCGTGGACGGTAAAGAAGGAGATCCGGATTATGCAACGCTTCCCTCTCTGGTTTTGTCTTACGGTCGCGGGCCTTTTGACCCTGACCGATCCCATTCGGGCCAGCCAGCTCGACCTCGACAAGCTGGAAACCACGCTCGTTCCAGGTCCTGTCGAGTACGCCGTCTTGTTGCCGGACGGCTATAACACCGACCAGGCGCCGCTACCGCTTTTGTTCTATCTGCATGGCGGCGGCCAGGATCGCAGCTTCCTGACGCGCTCGCGTCCCTTCTTTGAAGACCTGTGGAAAGCCGGTACTCTACCCAAGATGGTGATTGCCACACCCAGCGCCGGCCGTTCCTTCTACATGGACTACAAGGACGGCAGCCAAAAATGGGAAGCCTTCCTCCTGGGCCCGTTCCTCGATCACTTGAAGAAGAAGTACCACGTGACCGGGGAGCGGAAAAGTCTGCTGGTGACCGGGGTTTCCATGGGCGGCCTCGGTGCCCTTCGCCTTGGCTTCAAATACCCGGACAAGTTTGCGGCGTTGGCGGCCATCGAGCCGGGCGTCGATCCGGTCCTCAAGTGGAAGGACCTCCAGCCGCGTAATCGCTTCTATCGCTCTCAAGAGTTGATGGAAACCATTTATGGCAAACCGTTTGACGAAGCCTACTGGGAAGCGAACAACCCGGCCACTTTGGCGGTCGTCCACGCCGACAAGATCCGCGCCTCGGGTCTGAGCATCTACCTCGAGGTCGGCGACGAGGACAGCTTCAACCTGCACGAGGCGGCCGAATTCGTGCACCGCGTCCTGTGGGATCACCAGATCGCGCACGAGTACCACCTGGTCCGCGGCGCGGACCACGTGGGCCGCACCGTGCGCCCCCGCCAAGCGGAAGGGCTGGCCTTCCTGACCCGCGTTTTGAACCCGCCGCCCCCGGACCCCGCGGTGGAAGCAATGCGCAAGAGCCTGGCTCCGCTGAAGAAAAAAGCGGGCGTCATGCCTTGACGTCGACGCGAACCATCGACCGCAGTTCCTTCGCCAAACGACGAGTGCTGACGTCACCTGATCAGGGAAGGGAATGCTGAAGACGCCGAACCCTATCCCAAAATCGACTTGGGAACCTGAGCCGTGGTTTTTTGCTGTTCTCTCCTCTCCCCAGCGATACACTGAATCGCTGCTTGGGAACCTGAGCCGTGATTTTTTTGGGAGGCAGTCAGTCTTCCCCTAGAGATCCTGCGACAACGCGAGCAGCGCGAGCGCGCGGAGGCGCTAGCAGAAGCCCTAGCTCAGGAAAGCGGGGCCGTGGTCCTCAAGCCGGGCGCCTCCGTCGAAGCCTATTGCCACGCCTTGGAGCAAGCGGAGGAAGCCTGCCGGCTAGAGCCGAAGAATAGTGCCTATGTCAGCACGCTCGGCATGGCCCAGTACCGTTTGGGTCAGTATCAGGCTGCCGTGGCAACCTTGGTCTCGTCTGAGAAGCTTAGCGCCACACCAGTGGTAGGGTCCAATCCCACCAGTCTGGCGTTCCTGGCGATGGCCCAGTATCAGCTGGGGCAGAAGGAGCAAGCCCAGGCGACGCTGACCCAGCTGCGGGAGACGCTGACGAAGCCTCCGTGGTCCAACATCTCGCAGCACTACGCTGCGCTCCTGCAGGAAGCTGAAAACGTTTTACGCGAGCGCGACTATACCTCGTTGAGCATTGCCGCCGCCAAGGATAATCCGGGCGCGCGCCGCTTATATGAGCGGTTAGGCTATC
>JBGQLF010001351.1:0-3264 GCA_041499985.1 Gemmataceae bacterium | reverse complement strand
GCCGTCGTCTTCATGGCGGCGCAGAAGCTGACCCGTCCCGTGGCCTCGCACCTGATTGCCAAGGCACGAGGCATTCCCGAACGCTTTCTCTTGAAAGTGCTTAAGCCGCTGGTGTCGGCCCGGGTGCTGCTGTCGATCAAGGGCCCCAACGGTGGCTATCGCCTGGCCAAAGCGCCCTCGGACATCACCATGCTGGAGATCCTCGAGGCCGTCGATGGGCCTATCCGCGGTCAGTCTCCGTTCACCCAAATGCAAGGTGACGGCAACCTGGATAAGCGGCTCGAAGCGATCTGTAATACCAGTGCCGAGAATATGCGCAAGCAGTTGCAGAAGGTCCGCATCTCGGAACTGGCCAGCCATAAAGGCTAAGCGTTTGCGGACACAGCTTTTCACGACCAGCCCGTCGGGCCAGCGGGGGAAGCGCGCACCCGTCGCTGGCGCTTCGGGCCGGTCCAGTTTTGTCCGGAAGTTCCAAGGCAGGACTCGCCCAATCACCCGGAAGGCCGCGGGATTTGGGCTGTTGTCATGTCCATCCGTGTGTCCAATATCCGCCTGAGCTTGGAGGAGCCGGAGGCTGCTCTGCCCGAGCATCTGGGTCGGATCCTCGGCATCGAACCGGACGCGTTTTCTTCCTGGCGCATCTTGCGCAAGAGTCTGGACACGCGCGATCGGGCCGCCCTCCGGTTTGTTTATACCGCGGAGGTCCGCGTTGCAGCGGATGAAGCACGTCTGGTGCAGGTTGCTCCTGTCCGCGCGCGGCAAGAGGCCCGCGTTGAGCTGTATGAGGAACCGCCTTTCGAGATTCCAGTGGCCGGTCCGCAACGGCTGGAGCGGCCACCCGTAGTTATTGGTTCAGGCCCCGCCGGTCTCGTTGCCGCCTACTTCTTGGCGGCCCAGGGCTACCAGCCCTTGGTCCTGGAGCGGGGACGGGCGGTCCGCGAGCGCATTCGCGATGTACGTGCCTTCGATGCTGGTGGTCCTCTCGACCCGGAGAGCAATTATCTCTTCGGTGAAGGCGGAGCTGGCACTTTCAGCGATGG
The DNA here is from genome assembly GCA_041499985.1 of Gemmataceae bacterium. Lineage (GTDB taxonomy): Bacteria > Planctomycetota > Planctomycetia > Gemmatales > Gemmataceae > JBGQLF01. Next base: position 2,224 of record JBGQLF010001351.1, on the reverse strand, counting down.
CAAACTGACTTGCCGCAATTCTGGGCCCGACGTCCGCCGGGTTCTCGAGCTGTTTGCCGAGTGCAAGGGCAAACCGTCGGTCCTGTACGATGCCCGTCCCCATCTCGGGAGCAATCGTCTGCCGGCTGTCGTCAAGGCGATCCGCCAACGGATCGAGGCGCTGGGAGGCACGATCCGCTTTGCTTGCCGGGTGGAAGATCTCGACCTTGCCGGGTCGCAGCTGCGCGGACTGGCGACCTCATCGGGCTACATCCCGGCGACGGTTGCCGTGTTGGCGATTGGCCACAGCGCGCGCGATACCTATGCGATGCTCCAGCGCCGCGGTGTGCCTCTGGTGCCGAAGGCTTTTCAAATGGGCCTGCGCATCGAACAGCCGCAGGAAACGGTCAACCGGATGCACTATGGTTCCGCCCGTTTGGAAGAGAAGCTAGGCGCCGCCGACTATTCCCTGGTGGTGCGGGGGCGTTACAACCTCTTCACTTTCTGCATGTGCGCCGGCGGCCAGGTGATACCGAGCGTCTCGGCACCGGGCTACTTCTCCACGAACGGCATGAGCCTGTCGCGGCGGGCTTCTCCCTACGCCAACAGCGGCCTGATGGTGACGCTCGAGCCCGGCGATTTTGGCGGCAGCGATCTCTTCGCCGGCGTCCGCTTGCAACAAGAGTACGAACGGAAGGCGTATGAAGTGGGCCGCGGCGACTACCTGTGCCCCATTCAGCGGGCCGACGATTTCCTGGCGCGGCGACCGACGCGGCGCTTGCCGCCCTCGAGCTACTCGCGGGGCCTGGTACTGGCGGAGATGGCCGAGCTGGTGCCGCCGTTCATTGTGGAAGCCCTGGAACACGGCCTGCCTCTGCTGGATCGGCGCTGGCATGGCCGCTTTCTCGCCGAGGCCACGCTGGTCGGTCCGGAAGCTCGTGGCAGCTCGCCGATTCGCATTGTCCGCGACGCGACCAGCCGAGAGACCCCCGGGGTTGCAGGCTTGTATCCGATCGGTGAAGGGGCCGGCTACGCAGGGGGCATCATCAGCGCTGCGGTGGACGGGCTGCGGTCCGCGAAGGCGATCATCGCCAAGTATGCGCCGTTACACGCTGTTTAGCCCTGAGTCGAACTGGCCGCTCCCCCCGCCGCCTGGGCGCAGTCCGTCCCGGCAGCGCCGCACCGGGAGAGGACTCTCGTGCCGTATGAAGAGACTTGTTTGGCACGGCGTTTGCTCCCTTCAAGACGGACTTGCTGGGGTTCACGTTCCTTTCCCAGCCTTTACCGCCCAACCGAAAAGTCGAGGGGAGAATATGGAGCCGCTGAACGTCGCCGCCCGCTTTGCTGCTTTTGCCTGCTATCTGAACACCGAAACGAGCGAGCCATGCACTCCAGAAGACGCAGGAAGATATGCCAGAGATAACTGGAAGCGTTTTCTGCCTTACGTCCATCAGGACTTGGGGAGATTCTTGACCGCACCACGACCCTCCTTGAATGGACGAACTGGACATGGCCCCGCACCGGCGGGCAAGCGGGCAAGACGAAAACTAGCGGTCTGAGTTCGAGGGACAGCAACAAAGAGACTGCCCAAGAATGAGCGTGGAGGAAGAAGTGAATCACGTGCGCACAGAAATCATGGAGAAAGCAAGAGCCAGGAGACGCCGCCGTGAGGAAGGCAAATCGGTGAGGAATACCTCACGCAAGGGGAAGGCTGTTTCGGCTGATACGGCGACGAGCCTCACCGGGAAAGTCGTGGACCTGGGTCAAGAAGCCGCCGCCCAGGTTGGTGTCTTCGTGAAGAGCGCCGCTCGCAAGATCACAGGTGCCGGAGGTTGATTTGCCTTTGTCGGTGCCTGTCTCTTGATTGCGGTGGCCCGTGCGCTCGCTCCTCCTCGGAAAGTGTGATGCGAGAAAGTATAGAAAGGACCAACCATGTTGGGAACCATCCTGCTCATTGTGTTGATTCTGCTGCTCCTGGGTGCCATACCCACTTGGCCCCACAGTAGAGACTGGGGTTACTACCCTGGCGGTGGGATCGGACTGATTCTGTTAATCGTTATTATTCTACTGCTCCTGGGTCGTATTTGAGCAAGCAGGAAGCCTTGACTAGGAGTCCGTCCGAGAATTAGCCGACACTCCCCCTTTGGCCTCTCGAAGATTTCCTTTGGCCCCTCGGATTCGTCCTTTTGATCTTTTAGTATATTAGTGCGACCTTTTTAGTTACTTCAGCGACGGACCGGTTGCG
>JBGQLF010001350.1:0-3269 GCA_041499985.1 Gemmataceae bacterium | reverse complement strand
GGCGCGGACGTGGCGGTGGCCGCGGGCCCAGTCGGAAGGCAGGCCGAAGCCAGTACCGACGCGCAACTCAAAGCCGAGATTTACTCCTATTCGCGCAGCCGGGGCTTGTTTGCCGGCCTCTCTTTGGAGGGTGCCGGCCTCCTCATTGACTGCGGTGCCAACGAAGCTTTTTACCGTCTGCGCGGGGGTCACCCCGCTGACATTCTAGCCTGGAAAGGACTTCCGATACCGGTAACCGCCGAGAGCCTCAAAGGACAGCTCACTCGACTGAGCACGCCCTGGGTTCCGCCTGCGGTGATCCCTGCTCTTCCACGGACGCCTCCGCCGGTCTCGGGCGTGCCGCCCGTGTATCCCACACCTCCGCCCGACCGCTGAACCGGCGGAGACAGGCGGCTTCCTCACTCCTTGGTAATCGCCTCGTCGAGGTTCAGAATCAAGCTGGCAACCGCGGTATACGCCGCCAGCTCGCTACTCTCGAGCTGGTCGTCGTGCGGTGCTTCCCCAGCTCGGATCAGTCGCAAGGCGGCCGGGCGGTCTTCGCGGTAGCGCACCAGATGATCGTGTAGTCCGCGCAGCAGGATTTCCAGCTCTCGCGGTCGCGGCGCGCGCGCGGTCGCTCCTCGGAATGCCCACATGACGCGGTCCCTGGGTGTGGCCCCGCCTTCCTTCAGCATGCGTTGTGCCAGCACGCGTGCCGCTTCGACATAGGTCACCTCATTCAGGAGCGTCAGCGCCTGGAGGGGCGTGTTGGTGCGCGTCTCGCGCACCGTGCACATCTCGCGGCCGGCGGCGTCGAAGGTCATCAGCGAAGGTGGCGCGATCGTCCGCTTCCAGAAGGTGTACAGCGTGCGGCGATACAGGCTTGCGCCGTGATCTTGCCGGTAATCCTCCGTTCCGGTCAGCTCTTTCCAGAGTCCTGGAGGTTGATACGGCTTGACCGAGGGACCTCCGAGCTGCTCCACCAGCAAGGCACTGATCGCCAGGGCTTGATCACGAATCATCTCGGCCGACAAGCGTAACCGAGGTCCGCGCCCCAGCAGCCGATTCTCCGGATCTTTCTGGAGCAGCATTGGCGTCACTCGGGAAGACTGGCGATACGTCGCGCTGGTGACGATCAACCGCTGCATCGCCTTCACGTCCCAGCCCGTGCGCATGAACTCGGTGGCGAGCCAGTCGAGCAGCTCAGGATGCGTCGGCCATTCTCCCTGCGAGCCAAAATCATCCTCGGTTTTGACGAGGCCGGCGCCAAAGTACATCTGCCAATAGCGATTGACGGCCACGCGCGCCGTGAGCGGATTGGCCGGATCGACGAGCCACTGGGCAAACCCAAGCCGATTCGGCTTCACTCCCCTGGGCAGGGGCGGAAGACTTGCGGGGACGGCCGGCGTCACCTTTTCTCCTGGCTTGTCGTACTGGCCGCGGAGCAGGACCGTGGTGTCCCGCGGCGTCGGCATTTCCTCCATCACCATCGTCGTGGGCAGGCTCTCGACGAACTGCTCACGCTGCTGGCGCAGGGTGAGCTGCTGCTGATAGGCCTGGCGAAGGGCGGGCGGAGCGTGCTCTTCGAGATAATACCGCCGAAGCTTGAGCGCCTGGTGCTCCGTTCTTTTGCTCTCCGGGATCGCGACGATTGCCCCAATCAGCTCGGACGTGGCCAGCACCGCCGCCGCCTCCTCGGACAGGACTCGGTTGTAGACACGCACCTCATCGAGGTAGCCGTGGAAACAGCTCTCCGGCCCGCCCGCCCAGCCGATGCGAAACGGCTCCGGCACCTTGAACGATTGGTTCAACTCATCGAGCAAGACGACTAGCTCTTCCGCCCGTCCATCGAGGTAGACGTGAACGCCACTGGCGACACGCGAGCCGTCATAGGTGACCAGCACGTGATGCCAGCGGTCCGGCTCCAGGCGGCGTGCCGTGGCCACGCGCAGCGCATCATCGAGCCAGCGCACCACCAAGTTGACTTGAATTCGGCCGTCCTCCAGAACCATGCTGTAGCCGCTGGCACGGGCCGTGTCCTTCATGCGAGACAGCACGGCACCGCCTTTATCGCCTTTGGGATAGATCCACGCTGCCAAGGAGAATTTGTCATAGAAGCCGAACTTGCCGACATCGCCGGCATCTAGGAACCGCCGGCCATCGAACACGCCGGCCTGACCAATCCGGCCGGGAGCAAATGCCGGTTCGCCGCTCTGAAAAGTACCTCTCCCAGCCTGGCCGCTTTGATCGGACGCATCACCATCGAGTGGGAAATGCGCCACCAGACCGCTCGTGATGGACCACGGAGGTAGCGCCGTGCTGGGCAGTGACTGCTCCCATTGCGCCTGGGCCGCGGTCAAGTTGGGCTCCAGTTGGCGGAAACGGCCCTGGGCCGCCCTGAGCTCCCGGTCGAGATCGTCAAGCTGCTGCTGCTGTCGGGGAGTGGGCGCCGGGATCAGTGGCGGAGAGTTGCCAAACTTAACGGCTCGCCCTTTCTCCGGCACGTTGTTGAAGAAAGCGAAGACCTGGTAGAACTCCTTTTGCGTGATCGGGTCATACTTGTGATCATGACACCGGGCACAAGCAATCGTCAGCCCGAGCCAGACCGTGGCCGTCGTATCGACGCGGTCGACGACATACTCCACAGCGTATTCTTCCGGAATGATGCCGCCTTCGCCGTTGCCACGGTGATTGCGGTTGAAGCCGGTCGCGATCTTCTGTTCCAGGGTGGCCTGCGGCAACAGGTCCCCCGCGAGTTGCTCGATGGTAAAGCGATCAAACGGCAGATTATGGTTGAAGGCTGCGAGGACCCCGTCGCGCCAGCGCCACATGAACCGTTCGCCGTCACTCTGGTAGCCGTTGGTGTCGGCATAGCGGGCTGCATCCAGCCAGCGCGCCGCCATGCGCTCGCCGTAGCGCGGCGAATGCAAGAGCCGTTCCACCACTTTCTCGTAAGCATCCGGAGAGGAGTCGGCGAGGAAGGCGTCCACTTCGGCCAGCGTGGGGGGCAAGCCAGTCAGATCGAAGGTCACGCGGCGAATCAGCGTGGTCTTGTCCGCCTCCGGGGAGGGGATGAGTCCCTCTTGTTCCAGCCGGGCCAGCACAAGGGTGTCGAGCGCACTCCGTGGCCACTGCGTGTCTTTGACCGCGGGGAGTGGCGGACATTGCGGCGGGAGGAACGACCAGTGTTTCTGCCAGCGCGCTCCCTGCTGAATCCAGCGGCCAAGGAGGGCTACCTGTCGTGAAGTGAGTTTGCGCCCCGAACGGACTGGTGGCATCCGTTCTTGTTC
>JBGQLF010001349.1:0-3271 GCA_041499985.1 Gemmataceae bacterium | reverse complement strand
TGATGCCCGTGCCCTATTCGTTTCCGCCAGCGATCACCATCTCGATCGCAGGCACCGGCTCCTGTGCGGCGATGCCACCGCTCAAGGCAGAACTAATCCTGATAGCACGGGATGCATCGGTTTTCCTCTTGCAGCCATCGCACCCACGTTTCGACGGCTTGACGGGCCTTGTCCGAAAGCCGCTTTCCCGCAATATCCTTCAGCTCGTCCAAGACGTTCCGATGACGTCGGCGAAACAGGCAAGCTATATCGTCCAGGTCCATCCGGAGTCGATCCTGTTTTATATCGGCCCATTTACGGCCGTCCGCCCACTCGTAGAAGCTATGAAAGCAGTCGGTCGGGGTCTGTGCCTTGTGCTCTTTGATGAGCCACTCGAAAGCCTCACGCAGGGTGGAAAAGGGCATGAAAACCTCCAGGTGAAGTTGTGCGCTGGCTGAATTCTCAAGCGGGAACCGAAGACCTCGCAGTAGCAGCGGAAACAGGTCAATCCTAGCACATGCCACCCTTACTGGCAGGGGTTGAACGGCTCGCCGTCGCTGCGGCTGATTACCGACGACGAACGCACCTTCTTCCGCCTCGAACTGCCGATCCACCCGGCGTTTGCCCAAGCTAGAGTTGAGGCTGGAGTCGAGGCCGGAGTTGCGCTCCACGACACGGAGCGGCGCATCCTCGATGCCCTGCGGGGCAGCCTGCGGGGAGTCAAAGACCTGATGAGCGGCTCTGGGTCACAAAACGGCGAGCGGCACGCGCCTTGGCCAGCCTTGCACAAACGAACGTTTGTGCAAGGAACCGTGCCGCACGGCAATCTCACGCCCAATGCGTTGCAATAATTTGTCGTAATTGCTATCTCAATTGCAATAGTATTTCGCAATGCTGATCGGCTACGCCAGAGTTTCGACCACCGACCAGGACGCTGCCGTCCAGGTGCAGGCACTGGAAGCGGCTGGCTGCGAGCGCATTTTCGAGGAGAAAGCCTCCGGGGGACGGTGGGACCGCCCCGAGCTGCACGACCTGCTCGATCAGCTGCGCCCTGGAGACACGCTGGTCGTGTGGAAGCTCGACCGCCTAGCCCGCTCGCTCAAGGACGTGCTCACCATCATGGAGCGTGTCGAGAAGGCCGCAGCTGGCTTTCGCAGTCTGACCGAAGCGATCGACACCACCACGTCCGCCGGCCGAATGATGATGCAGATGATCGGCTCCTTCGCCGAGTTCGAGCGCTCCATGCTGAGGGAGCGGACGCAAGCCGGACTGGCTGCCGCCCGCAAGGAAGGCCGCATCGGGACTGGCGGGCGGCACGTCCGCTATGCCGCGCGCGATGAAGCCGAGGCGAGAAAGCTGGTGCACCGGAGCCTGCGCCGCCGTGCCACCGCCCGGAAGCGCATCGGAGTGAGCTATCGCTTCCAGGAACTGATCGACCCGTGGCAGTGGGTCCCGATGACCGTAGAACAAGGCACGACGTAAGCAGGTTGATGGTTACCTTGGGTCTTCACCGAGCAGGGTGTCAGAGCCTTGACAGCGACCGACCCGCGCGGTGGAATGCTCGGGGATACAGCAGCTGGAATGGTTCGCCCGGCGACTGCTTCCCACCCACCGAGTGACGGGCTACTGAAGCCGCAGGGTTTGTGTGCTTGCCTTCAGCAGCTTTTTTCGCACGACGCACGGCCAGCAGATGAGGAAGAAGGAGTATCCTGATGAGTCAAGCCGACGTGGCTGCACCGCGCGGGTTGTGGATCCCAGCCCAGCGTCGCTGGGGTTTCACCCTGATTGAGTTGTTGGTCGTGATTGCCATCATCGCCGTCTTGATTGGGCTGCTCTTGCCAGCGGTCCAGAAGATCCGCGAGGCGGCCAATCGCATGAAGTGTCAGAACAACCTCAAGCAAATCGGCCTCGCTCTGCACAACTACCATGACACTTATGGCCTCTTCCCGCCGGGCCAGTTCAACGGCATTGCCGTCCAGAACAACGGCGCGTTCATGAACCGGGGTGGCTGGTGGCAGATGATCCTTCCCTACGTCGAACAGAGCAACCTCTACCAGGTGCTCTCTGCCTATACAACCGATCCGAAATTCGCCACGTCGAATCTCTACATGACGTACGCCATCAACGCCAATCCAGCCCAGCCCAGCGATCCCGGACGCAATACGGTGGTACCCATGTTCGAGTGTCCTTCCGATGGGGCCAATCCAAAAGACACCACGGTGGCCGGCAACGAACAGGGTTTCCATGGCAACTATGTGCTCTGCGCCGGTTCCACGGCATTCAATCCGTCTACCTCGCTGGACGGTTCGAACCTCAATGGCCTGTTCTACCCGTTCTCGAAGACGAAGATTGCCCACATCGCGGATGGGACCTCCAATACCCTCATGGGGAGCGAGCTCATTCTGGTGAAGGACACCACGCTTCACGACATTCGCGGCCGCTATTATAACCACTGGCAGGGCAACACCCTGTTCAGCACCTTGTTTCCGCCGAACACGGCCGCCCCCGACAAATCGAGTTACTGCGTTGCTCTTCTTCCCTGGGCACCCTGTACGTTAACGGCGACCGCTGTCGTGCAATCGGCCCGCAGCTACCACTCCGGTGGCGTCAACGCTCTGCTGGCTGATGCCTCGGTGCGCTTCCTGAGCAACACTGTGGACCCGACAACCTATCTGAACCTCGGCACTCGGGCCGGAGGCGAGGTGGTGGGCAATTATTAGGGAAGCATCCAGGGGTCCGAGCCGCGGAACGGGTTCGTCACCAGACGCGATGTCGTGGCTGGTTCCCTCCCTGTTCCGCGGCTCCACAAGGTGAATCCATGCGCCGCTTGCACTTGTGTTGTTGTCTCCTCGTGATGGCCTCGCTGCTCGGTTGCTCGACCGGGCCTCGCCGGTACAAGGTGTCCGGTACGGCGACGTTCGACGGCCAGCCGATGCCGGAAGGCGACATCCTTTTCTTCCCGCTGGACAAGGCCACGGGTCCGGAAGCGGGCAAGATCAAGGACGGGCACTTCCAGCTCAAGGCGCGGGAGGGGAAGCACCGGGTCGAGATTAGTGCCTCGCGCATTCTCCCCGGTAGCAAAGTCCGAGGTGCCGGCGGTGAGCCGGTGGCCGAGGAGTACATTCCGGAACAGTACAACAACAAAAGCACTCTGGAAGCCGAGGTCAAGCCCCAGGCGGAAAACACCTTCGAGTTCCAGCTGGAGCGTAAGAAGAAGTAGGTTCCCTCATCTCGAACGTGGCGGCTCGACCCAGGCTCCGTGCTAGCACTGCTGTTGCCAGACGGTCCATCG
>JBGQLF010001348.1:0-3271 GCA_041499985.1 Gemmataceae bacterium | reverse complement strand
GGCGCTCCGATCACGGGCCAGGCCAGCGTGGTCATTGAAGATCCGCAATTGTCGGCTCGCTATGCCGCAGCGCTTCTCAAGGGTGTCCAGATCAGCTCGGCCCCCGGTTGGATGCAGCGCCGGCTCGCGTACGCCGGCATGCGGCCGATTAGCAATGTCGTGGATATCACGAACTACGTGATGCTCGAATGGGGGCAGCCGCTGCACGCCTTCGATTATGATGTCCTGGTCCGGCGGGCAGGGGGCAAGGCGCCGGTCATCACCGTGCGCTCAGCTCGGCCGGGCGAAGTGTTGACGACGCTCGACAATATGCGCCGAGAGCTGACGCCGGACAATCTCCTGATTACCGATAGCGCCGGTCCGATTGCTCTGGCCGGCGTGATGGGTGGTGCCGAGACCGAGGTCTCGGACACGACCACGAACGTCCTCCTCGAGTCGGCGAATTTCGATTTCCGCAGCATTCGCCGGACGATGAAGGCGCTCAACCTGCCGAGCGAGGCGAGCGTCCGTTTCAGCCGGGGCATCCATCCCGAGCTGGCGCGTCCAGCCGCGGAGCGGGCCGCGGAGTTGATGCACCAACACGCCGGTGGTACGGTTTGCCAAGGTTTGGTGGACAACTACCCATCTCCGCTTCCACCGCAAATCATCGAGCTAAGCCTGAACGAGGTCCGCCGCCAGCTCGGCCTGGAATTTCCGCTTGCGGAAGCGATGCGCATTCTTCGGGCGCTGGAGTTCCAGGTCGAACAATCGGGGCCCGAGGCGCTCCGCGTCACGACGCCGCCCCATCGGCGCGACATCCAGGCTGGCAGTGCAGACTTGATCGAGGACCTGGTGCGCATCCACGGCTACGATCGCTTGCCCGCCACGCTGCTCGCGGACCAGCTGCCGCAGCAGCACACGAATCGTCCCCTGGTGCTGGAAGAGCGCGTGCGTGATCTCCTGGTTTATGCCGGACTTCAGGAAGTCATCACGTATTCGCTCACGGAACCAAGCCGGGAAGCGCCGCTGGGCATGGACCAGGGCGAGTACGTCCGCCTCGTGAACCCGATTAGCAGTGAACGAATCGTGATGCGGCACAGCGTCCTCGCGGGTGTGCTCGACGTCGCCGCCGCGAATCTGCGGCACACGAATGAGGTGCGCCTGTTCGAGGTGGGGCCGGTCTACTTGCCACGACCCGGCGAAAAACTGCCCGACGAGCCGCGACGGCTGGCGCTCCTGCTGACCGGGCGGCGCCGGCCCGAGTTCTGGGCCGAATCGGATCAGGTCAGTCCCGACCTGGAGTTCTTCGACCTCAAGGGGGTCGTCGAGGCACTGTCCGCGGATTTGCATCTGCCAGAAGTGTCTTATCGTCCTGCGAGCGTGGCATACCTGCATCCCGGCCGGGCGGCCGAACTGGTGGTGCAAGGGAAGCCGCTGGGCCCGTTCGGCCAGTTGCACCCAAAGGTCGCCGAGGCGTATGGCCTGGGGGGCCGGCCTGTGTTGGTAGGGGAGTTCGATCTCGAAGCCATCCTCGCCGCGGTACCGGCACGTTACACTTATAGCCCGGTGCCGCGCTTCCCGCCGGCGCTGCGCGATATTGCCGTGATCGTGGACGTCGCAGTCTCCGCCGAGCGTGTAGCCCAGGAGATCTATACTGCCGGCCGACCTCTGTTGCGCAGCGTACGTTTGTTCGACCTGTACCGCGGTAGCAGCATTCCCCAGGGGACCAAGAGCCTGGCGTATGCAATTACCTATCAGGCCGAGGACCGCACGCTTGTCGACAAGGAGGTTGACAAGGCGCACAAGAAGATCGAAGATCGGCTGAAGCAGGTGCTCAAGGCACAAATCCGGGGACAAGAAGCCGTGAAGTGAAGGTAGAATGGGAAAGTCGTCCTCCGATCGCAACGACTAACCCGAAGCGCCGGCGCGCGACCGAACTGGCTGGCGCAGCACGCGAGGTCATTCATGCAAGTCGTTTTTCATCGCCTTCTGGCTGGTGCCGTCGTCGTTTTCGTGGGCAGTTTGGCGGTTGCCGCGGTGGACCCGATCCCTGCCGATCGGTTCGCCAAGGTGCACGCCTTGATCAAGCCCCAGGCCGGCGAAGAGAAGTGGACGCAGATCCCCTGGTTGACCAGTCTGTGGCAGGCGCGGCAGCAGGCCGCCGCCGAGGGCAAGCCGGTCCTGCTCTGGGAGATGGATGGCCATCCGCTCGGCTGTACCTGAAACAACGGCATTGCGGGCCGGGGGCTCGCCTTTGCCGATCCCGAGATCATGCGCCTTGCCAGTCAGGAGTGTGTGCCGGTCACGGGTGATGACTGGTACGAACGTCGCCGGGAGGACGCCGAGGGCCAATTCTTCCGCCGCGTCGCCGACCAGGGGCCGCGAAAAGGCGAGGGCGGCAACACCCGCCAGGGCCTCTATCTGTTCACGGCCAGCGGCAAACTGCTCGCCTATAGCCACCACCATCAAGACCCCAACTTCATGCGCGGCGTGCTCCAGCGGGGTCTTCAGGAATGGCGCAATCTGCCGGCAGCGCAACGGCGGCCGGGAGCGATCCAGATCGAAGCCTCGGGCCAGCCGGATCCGCACTTTAGTCGGACGCCCCCAGAAGGGGGGCTCATTGTCAACGTTTACACGCGCATTCTGGACCACACCACCCAGGGGGACTGGTGCAAGGGCTCTTGCGCCACGCCCGGAGGAGACCTGGCAGCGCGCGACCATCTTTGGCTGACCGCGGCTGAAATCAAGTCCCTGGTCCCGCAGCGGTCCCAAGAGGGTGATCAACTGCCCGTCCCGGCCGGGATTGCCGAGCGTATCCTGCGCTTCCATCTGGTCGACAACACGCGTGGCGAGCCGCCGCTGTGGCGGCGCGAGGAGCTCCGCTCGCAGCGACTAACTTTGACCGTCGAAGAAGTGACCAGCACCACCGTGCGACTGCGGCTGGATGGTTCCGCTCTACTGATGACAGAGACCGACGTGGCTCGATCCGAGCGTGGCTTTGAGGTACGCCTCTTGGGTTATTTGCAGTACGACCGCACCAAGAAGGCTATCACGCGTTTCGATGTCGTCGCACTCGGCGAGCACTGGGGTCAAGGTCCCTATACGCGAGGGGCGCGTTCCGGACGCTCGCCGTTGGGTGTCGCTTTCGAGATGGCGCGCGGGGACTCCGCGGCCGATCAGGTACCGCCGCAAGGGGCGCGCGAACTGGAGGAGTATTTTGGACGATGGCGATAGGAACGGTCCTGAAACAAACGCGCATCTCCATTTGTTTAGCCGCGAGCCTCGGGCGAGC
>JBGQLF010001347.1:0-3281 GCA_041499985.1 Gemmataceae bacterium | reverse complement strand
CGGCACCTGGTCTTGCAGGAGTTGGTGCACGGGCCCTATCGCTACCCGGCCGGCGGTGACAAGTCACACCAGCTGCTCGATCTGCTGGCAGCACTGAAGTGCCAGTATCCCCAGCAGGTGCACCTGCTGCTGGGCAATCATGAGCTTTCGCAATGGACGGCCCGACGAATCGCCAAAGCCGACATCGACCTCAACGAATTGTTTCGCGAAGGCGTTGGCACCGCTTATGGCCCACACGCAGCGGCGGTCTATGCCCGCTACCTCGACCTCTTCGCCGTGGTACCTCTGGCCGTGCGTACTCCCAACCGCGTCTTCCTTAGCCACAGTCTGCCGGGGGCTAAGCGGCTGGAGACCTTCGATCCGGCGATCCTCGAGCGGAACGAACACAGCGAAGAGGATTTGACGCCGGGCGGGACGGTGCACGCGCTGGTCTGGGGCCGTGATACCTCACCGGCTACGGTAGCAGCGTTTCTACGGCAAGTTGATGCCGACCTGCTTGTCACCGGGCACATTCCCTGCCCCGAGGGCTTCGCCGTGCCCAACGACCGCCAACTGATCCTGGATACCCTCGGTAGTCCGGCGTGTTATTGCCTGTTTCCGACCGATCGGCCCTTGACACACGATGACTTGGTCCGAGGCGTCAGCACACTATAATGGGTACTTTATCAGGACCAGAAGCCATCGCTGGTTACAAAGTGACGACAGACCCATGATCATGCCTGAAACGCCCTGGGATGCCCTGGGCCCCATCGTTGATGAACAAGTCGTGATCGACCAACACACGTTCGTGATCGGCCGGCCTGGGGAATCGGACAAGCTGTTGGACCACCCGACGGTCTGCACAGCGTTCGCGGCAGACGAGTACATGCCGTACTGGGCCGACCTGTGGCCGGCGGCGCGTATGTTGGCCAAGGAGATCATCCGCCAGACCTGGGCGCCGGGCCTGGAGGCGCTCGAAATCGGCTGCGGCCTGGGCCTGCCCGGGATTGCCGCCCTGGCGATGGGCTTGGGGGTAACCTTCAGCGACTATGACGCCACGGCCTTGCGTTTCGCCGCCGACAACGCTCGGGCCAATGGCTTCGATAACTTCCGCTCGCTCCAGATGGATTGGCGCAGTCCCCCGGCAGACCTGCGCGTACCGGTCGTGCTCGCCTCGGACCTGATCTATGAGCTTCGCAATGTCGACCCGCTGGTCCTGTTGATCAAGCGAGTCTTGCTGACCGATGGCGTCTGTCTGCTGACGGATCAGGATCGCGTGCCGTCCTACACGCTGCGTGAGACCCTAACGGCCCAAGGCTTAGCATTCAGCACGAAAGTCGTCCGCGCCGGGGAACCGGGCGGGCGTCGCCTCAAGGGGACGCTGTATCGCATCACGCACGCGCCCTAAACCGATCTTTGCTTCTGGACCGCCTCTGCACTACCATGAGAACAGCAAAACGCCACGGGCCAGACTGGGATCTGGCCAGTCGTGGTTCCTCTGGTCTCTCGGTGGAGGCGTGGTATGCGCAAGCGTGTCGCCTTCGGTGGGCTGGCGCTTTTGGCCGTTCTCCTGCTGGTTCCCACGCGGGGCCGTGCCCAGGAGAAGGTGGACATCAAGGTCGTCAAGTATGGCGGTCTTGGCGAGGCGATCCAGCAGCTCAAGGGCAAGGTTGTCGTCGTCGATTTTTGGGCCGACTGGTGAATTACCTGCAAACGGGAGTTTCCGCATCTGGTCGAGATGCACAGGAAGTATGCCGGCGCCGGCTTCGCCGCGGTCTCCGTCAGCCTGGATGATCCCGCCGATCAGGCCGTCATGAAGCGCGTGCGCCAGTTCCTCGAAGAGAAAAAAGCGGCTTTCACGAACCTCGTCCTGGACGAGCAGCTGGAGGTGTGGCAAAAGAACCTCCGCTTCGACGGGCCTCCCAGCGTCTTCGTGTTTGATCGCCAGGGCAAGTGGACCCAGTATACCGCGAACGACCTGGACTACGCCCGCGTGGAAAAGCTCGTGGTCGAGCTCCTGAAAAAGAAGTAACGCAGTGGCTGTCGAATGAGGGATTCGGATGCACGAGGGCGATAAACAGCTGGCCGCGGCTCTGGGTCGCATCCCCAGTGGCATCTTCATCGTCACCAGCCGGAACGGCGATGCGGAGACCGGCATGCTGGCCAGTTGGGTGCAGCAATGTGCCTTCCAGCCGCCGCACATTAGCCTGGCCATCCGGCAGGGCCGGCCGCTCGCTGCCTGGCTGAAGGAGGGCGCCCCCCTCACCATCAACATTCTCGACGACAGTCAGACCGACATGATCGTCCACTTTGGCCGCGGCTTTGCCCTCGAGGAACCGGCCTTCGCCGGGCTGGAAGTGGAGCGTCCCGAAGGCGGGGCACCGGTGCTGTGCGAGGCCCTGGCGTTTCTGGAGTGCAGGGTCACGGGACACTGCCTGGTTGGCGACCACGACGTCTTCTTTGGCCAGGTCATCGGCGGCCGTGTGCTCGGCGAAGGTCATCCGATGGTCCATATTCGCAAGAGCGGCTTGCAATACTGAAACGAGTTCTTGCTTCTATGAGTAGCCCCGAGGTTTCGCCCATCGTCAGTTCCGATGTCCACCGTGCCAACCGCATTCCGCCGCGGCAGGCGTTGACGCGCAAATGGCCGGTGTTGCACGCGGGCAGCACGCCGGTCTTCGATCGGGCCGCGTGGACCTTTCACCTCTTTGGCCTGGTGGATCAGCCCTGGCAGTGTACCTACGACGAGTTCCTGGCTCTGCCCCACGTTCGGGTCCTGGCCGATATGCACTGCGTCACCCGCTGGAGCAAGCTGGACAATGTTTGGGAAGGGGTCAGCACGCACGAGGTCCTGAGCCATGTCCGGGTATCCCCGCGGGCCCATTACGTGATGGTCCACTGTGAGCAGGGCTTCACCACCAACTTGCCGCTGGAGCAGTTCCTCGGCGAGGACTGCCTGTTCGCCTGGAAGCACAATGATCAGGATCTGGAACCGGACCACGGGTATCCGCTGCGGCTGGTGGTGCCGCGGCTCTATGCCTGGAAGAGCGCCAAGTGGGTGCGTGGCATCGAGTTAATGGAGCACGATCGCGCCGGCTTCTGGGAAAGCTGGGAGCACGGCGGCTATCACATGCTCGGCGATCCGTGGACGGAAGAACGCTTCCGCGATTAAGATTCCGGGCATTGTGGCGGGGGCTGTTTGTAAATAGGGGGGCCCCACCCCCGGTTGGAAAAATACCCGCCCAAAATGGGTAATTTAAATTTAAAAACACCACATAGACAACCAACCCGGGTAAAAAGGG
>JBGQLF010001346.1:0-3288 GCA_041499985.1 Gemmataceae bacterium | reverse complement strand
GCACGAACCAGCTGGCCAGCAGAACGTAGACGGCGACGCCAAACGTTTCGTAGAGGGTCTCGCCAAGCGACGCACCGGCCGCACTCAGTAGATTCGATGCGGTGCCCCCCTGAGGAGCTGCCGAGGTCGCCCAGGTACGGGCCGGTTCGTAGCTCACGACACTGAGGGTCACCAACAGGCCGGTAAACAGCAGCGTGCAGGCGGCGAGATCCAGGCGCGAGACCGGTCGCTGGGGCATCAGCAGAACTCCAGGTGCAGCTTCCCAGGCGGGAGGTCGACCTTACCTGAGATGTCGCCGCTTCTCTCTATTCTCGGCACAATTCCCTTGGGAAGCGCGTTCCAAGTGCCGATCCCGGCCGACCGATCCGGGCAGGGAGGTTGCGCAAAGCGAGCCGACAGCATCTCTTGTATGATCGACAGAGTCCGTACATTGGGTCGTTTCCCAGGAATGGTCTCAAGTAAACCTGGCCCGGCGTGCGGACGACTTCCAAGGAGCGGCTACCGTGCTGCACATTGCACTCTGGGAACCGGAGATTCCACCCAACACGGGCAACATCGCCCGTCTCTGCGCCGCCACGGGGGCCTCGCTCCACCTCATCGGCCGGCTTGGCTTTCGGCTCGATGACCGCTCTCTCCGCCGGGCAGGCCTCGATTACTGGAAGGACGTCACTCTCTGTTGCCATGCGACCTGGGCCGACTTCGAGGCATCCCGGGCGGGAGCACACCTGCACCTCTTCAGTGCTCGGGCCGACAAGGTCTACACGCGCGTGGCCTACCAAGCTGGGGACTATCTGGTCTTCGGCAGCGAATCCCAGGGCTTGCCTTCGAGTCTGCTCGCTCGCTACGCGCAGCAGACCGTGTCGATCCCACAACCGACCGGTAAGGTGCGTAGCTTAAACCTGGCGACAGCCGTCGGCATTGCGCTCTACGAAGCACTCCGACAAATCCAGCACTAGTGAACGCTTGTTTCGCAAGCCGTAAATGGAATAAGCGTTTCTGCATCTCCGGGCACTTCCAGCCGATAGATCCAAGGCGGGGCTTGCGGGGTGAGGTTAGCCAGCTTGCTCCGTTCTCCCATCCTGCTGGAGGGGGTGCACCGAGGTATGAACGTCACCTTCGCTTCGCTGTCGACGCTGGAGGAGCTGCGCCGCCATGTTTTGCAGAGGCTTTGCTCCCATGACCAGCTGGACCCCAATCAGACACCGCTGCACCAGGCGTTGATCACGCGCTCGGGCCGGAAGTGCGGTTTGTTTTTTCAGGTGAAAGGACCGCGCCTGCTCAAGACCTACGCGGTGTGGGCGGGTGAAGAGAATCGGATCCTGTTTTACGATTCGACTGGCTTGCGGTTTGCGGAGACGCGCTTGAGTGAAGGACCGGATCCGCTGGAGCTGGCGGCATAGCAAGTGCTCTTGCGCGAGCCGCCCGAAACGTGTTCGCCAGCTAGACCGCCTTCAGGACCAGGCACGTGTTGCTGCCGCCGAAGCCGAACGAATTGGACACAGCGACGCGCACCTTTTGCGGCCGCGCCTGGTTCGGGACATGGCAGAGATCACACTCCGGATCCGGCTCGTCGAGATTAATCGTCGGCGGCACCGCGCGCCGGTGCATGGCGATGAGACAGGCCAGCGCCTCCACCGCCGCAGCCGCCGTCAGCAGGTGCCCCGTCATACTCTTGGTCGAACTCACCGGCACCGTACGGACCGCGTCGCCGAAGACGGTTTCCAGCACCCGTGCCTCCGCGATATCCCCGACCGGCGTGCTGGTCGCATGGGCGTTCACGTAATCGACGTCGGACGGCGCCAGCTGGGCATCCGCCAGCGCTTGTCGCACGGCGGCCACAGCGGGTTGCGGGTCGGGATTGGGAATCACCATGTTAAAGGCGTCGCTGCTGGCGCCAGAACCGGCTACCTCGGCATACACCCGGGCGGCACGCCGGCGTGCCATCGCCGCGGGTTCCAGCACAAAGACTGCTCCGCCCTGGCCCATGACAAAGCCATCGCGATGGCGGTCGAAGGGGCGCGAGGCCGCCTGCGGCTCGGCATTGCGCCGCGACAAGGCCCGCAAATTGCCGAAGCCAGCCAGCGACATCGGTGTCACGGCCATGTCGCACGCCCCGGCCAGGCAAACATCGACCCAGCCAAGCTCCAGCCAGCGCCGCGCCTGGGCCAAAGCGTAGTTGCCGCTGGCACAGGCTGCGGATACCGTGACGGCCGGCCCCGACAAGCACAGCTTCCGTCGCGCCACGTGGATGAGCGTCTCGGTATCGCGCCGCGGGTCGGAGACGCGCGTGCCGCCTTGCGACGCATCGTTTTCCCAGAGCACCAGCCACTCGGCACCGACACCCAGGACCAAACCGATCCGGAGTTCCTCACGCTGCGTCCACCAACCGGCGTCGCGCAAGGCGGCCTCGCAGCACCACAACACCAGCTGCTCCAGGGGACTCAAACGGCCGAACTCCTCCGCGCTCTGCTCCGGAGGACAGGGTACGTGATCGAACTGCCCGGCAATCTGGCTGGGATGCTCCGAGACATTGAACGACGACACCGCCCGTACGCCCGAACGACCCGCTAGCAGGTTCTCGGCGATGGTGTCGTACGTGTGCCCGAGGGGGGTAGCCGCCCCGACTCCCGTGATCCAGACTGCCGTCCCTGAGTTCACAATTGCCTCTCCACACCGGCCCCGAGTTGCTTGGATTCCGTCCACCCATTCACGCCTCTTCGGTGATTGTCCGCGCCTGCGGGCTCTACCCCCTCCATCTCGAGGTGTTGCAGCTCCATCCAGCCGCCCCCGTCGATCCCCCATAGGACGGCTGTGGGAGGCAGATCCACTGCTGACAACGTGGACAGCAGGGCTTCCAGATGAAAAAGAGGCGGCGGGACTTTCCCTGCGTCGGACTCGCCGACGATACCGGGAGCCACCCGCAAACGCAAACCGCGGAAGCCGGGACGAGCAGCGCCCAAGGCAAGCGCCACCGCGTTGCACGTCGCTTCCGGCGGTGCGGGGCCATCGGCATAGGGGATCGGCTCCGGATCCCAGCCGGTCAGGACGACCCAGATCCCTGGAAGACGTGGGCCTTCGACCAGGACTGCCGCGGCCAGCAGCGCCTCGATCACTCCCGCCGTGCCTCCGCCGACGCCAAAGTTGGGTCCGTGAATCTGGAGCGCTTGGCTGATGGTGCCCGAGACGGCGTGCGGCGACCGGTGGGGGATTAAGTGCGGCGAAATCCCCCAGGCGCCCTCGACGGCGAAGCGCTGCAAGGCTGCGGCCATCGCGGTCCGTCCCAGAAAG
>JBGQLF010001345.1:0-3290 GCA_041499985.1 Gemmataceae bacterium | reverse complement strand
TTTTGTTGATCTGTTCGTTTATTTCTTCCTTCTTGTTGTGTGTCTGCGCGGCGGACAGATCAACCGACTTACCCGGATACGTTGCCGGCGCCGGCAGCAGAATCACAAGTTAGCAGGCGTTTTTTGTCTCATGTACCTGCGAAAACGTACAACGATTGTTGTTTCCTGCGTGACGCTCGCCGCAGCGATGTTTGGCCTTTATTGGTGGTGGGGGTGGAGGGAAGCGCCGCAGCGGAAAGTGCCTCGCCTCTTGCGGGAACTTCGGGATTCACCATCAGACAGGGTGAGGTCGAGTCAGCTCTTCAGCTTCGCGCGTCGGCGGGAGTCGATTCAAGCCGATCTGGACAGCCTCGGGCCGTCCGCGGTCCCAGCATTGATCGACGCCCTGAACGACAGGGGCCACCCAAATCCCACGTTACCCGGATATGCTGACGTCATTCCCAATTTCGCTGCTGAACAGCTCGGGAAGCTCCGTGACCGGCGCGCGGTCGAGCCGCTGATTCGTTGTTTGCAAGAGAGACCCGTCCGTGTTCACTATGCATTCGGGGCCTTGGGGGCGATCGAGGATCCCCGTGCGGTGGATGCCTTGATCGCTTGTTTGAATGATAAGGGTAATGGAGTTCCGCTCGGCGCCATCGGGGCTCTGGCCAAAATCGGGGACAGGCGAGCATTCGAGCCGCTGCTAACGCTTTTGGATAATGAAGATTTCAAAGCCGAGGCACACCGAGACCGTCCGACGGCATTGGGAGTCCGTGTTTCCGCCGTGAGTGCACTGGGGCCCCTCGGGGATGGGCGGGCGTTCAAGATCTTACTTCGGATTCTGGAAAGCGAAGAAGAAGCACCTGAGGTCAGAGAGGTTGCGGCCATAGGGCTTGGGCAACTCGGTGATCGTCGCGCGATCCCGGCATTGACAAAGGCAGCAGACAGTGCACTGAAGCCGATCAGTGGCGCGGCGAAGGGGGTATTGTACCGCTGGGAGCGCAACCTCCCGCCTAACGCAGAAATCCCACCGCAGTAGAAAATAGACGTTATCCGAAATAATAAAAACACGCCGTCTAGACTATAACGCATTGAAGAAAAACGCATGGCGCTCTGGAAATTACTGATATCTAGAAGGTGCAAAAAGGCGCTTCTTATTATTTCGGATAACGTCTAAAGTTTCGCTGCCTGCGTCAAGGGCGGCGCCTCGGGCATCCCCCGCCACCACGCCTGGGGCGTCTCCTCCTTCCGCTTCGGCAGCCCCGGCGCTGCTTGCCGTGGCCCGCGGTTGTGCCGCGGCGCCGCTCTTCCCGTCGTCCGCCCGATCGCAGCCGTTCTCCAGGTTGCCTCCCAGCCGGCGTCGGTAATTGAAGAACGTAGCCCGGCAGCCGCCGCCTTGCTCGACGAAAGCCCGCGCTTTCTCGGCGGATCTCGGGAAAGAGCTGTTCGCCAACAGCTCCGCGGCCAGGCGGGCCCGCGGGTTCTCGGCCTCGATGGCCAGCACCTCGGTCCAGTCCATGCCGGCGGCTTTGAGTTCCCTGGCGCGCACATACAGGCGCAGCGACGGCTCGCGCATGCGGTGCAGGTTCTGGGCAAACCAGCCGTAAATCTCGAGATCGCCAAACCACTCGCCGGCGTGGCGATGCACCTCGGCGGCCGAGGGCTGAAACACCAGCACGTGCCCCCTATCTTGCAGCGCGGCGACGTTGCGGTTCAAGGTTTTCCAGTCATTGCAGATGATAATGACGCGGGACTTGGTGGCAAATTCACGCGGGATGCCGTGCTTGTCCAGACGCCGGGCATCGGAATGCCAGGCCAGCGCCTTCTCGTCCTCGGTCTGGCACAGGCACTTGAGCAGCCGAATGCCGCTGCGGTCGGCGTAGAGCGAATCGACATCATCAATCCCGACGAACTGGTCGCGGTGCCGGTAGAACTTCTCGTACATGCCGAAGGGGGTGGCGTTGTCCTCGATCCAGCAGACCTTGCTACCGAGCACTGCCCGGACGGTGCGGCTCTTGGCCAGGCCCCGCTCACCGACCAGGATGACGAGGTTCATGTGCCCCTGGGCAGAGGCGCGGACATAGTCGAGTGGTACCCGACCCACTCCCCCGTGTACAGTATGAGGTCCGGCTCGGTCAGGTTTCCCACAAATCCTTGGAGCGCTTCCCGGTCAACATTTTCCACAACGCAGAACCGCACCAGGCTGGTGTCCCGACCGATGACGCCGACCACCGCTCGGCGGTCATCAGAGAGCGTGCCGTGCCCGCGTTTCTAGGCGCAGTCTGACCGCCAGGATGGGTTGTGAAGACCCCGGGGTGACAACCCAACACAACGCTTCCGGGTCTAACGAGCTATGGTAGCCGCGTCGAAAAATCCAATTCAATAGCAGGGTTGTGCCACCCTTCCTGGGTGGACGGCGGAGAGGGGGTCCGGGTCCCCATGGGGCGCTTGCTGTCGCGTGACACTTCCGCGACCCTGGGCTGTGTTCTCCCACCCTTTCCAGGGTGAAGACAGCGAACATCCCTCGCTGCCGATTCATGCACGGTCATTTTGGTTGGCGCGCCGCCGCGGCGGGTCGTTGACGTCGCGATGCGGCATGCGCTGTTTTCCCCGCATGGTGGAGCATCGCATCGTCTTCCGCGGCGGCACTGGGCAACACCCACCGGGGGAAGTGGACCCAGGCTCGGTGTTGCAGGCGGTGGCGCATGCGCAGCAGGTGGCTGCGACGGCTGCCGAGTTCACGAGCCATGCGGGCAGTCGGGGCAGCGCGCGCGATGCCGCGCACGATCAGGACCAGTTCGGCCGGGGAGCGTTGCGTGCCTTGCCAGGCAGTGCTGCTCCAGGCGTTGAACACCCGGCCACAGGCGCAGCGGTAGTCGCGTACGGGGTTGCGGGGGCGCCGTGGACAGTCAGGTGATTCCCCTCACACGACAGACAGCACAGGCCGTCGGGATGAAGCACCTCCCCGAGGGGGCCGTAGCAAGCTCGTCCAGCGGGTCGAGAAGCGGGAAGTTCATGGCCAGGCCTCCAACCGAGGCGAGGCGAGGTGCACAGAGGTTCTCTCCCCCGCCAGCTCGTCGGAAAGTACTATCCACCAGCCTGGGAACATGAGCCAAAAACAGTTGAGCCTAGGGGAAAGCCAGCTGATACAATAAGGCCTACACGAAGGCCCCCCGATTGTTGGAATTCTCACCGCTGGTTTGCCCCCTGCTTGCGAGAGGTCGTGCCATGGTTTTACTGAGCCGGTTTTGTTCCTGCCGTCGCTGGCCACTCGTCGCAAGCGCTCTCATGGCCGCCTGGATTCTGTGGCA
>JBGQLF010001344.1:0-3299 GCA_041499985.1 Gemmataceae bacterium | reverse complement strand
GTGGAAAAACGGTGGGCGCCAGCTGCGCCGGCGTGCCGGCAGACCGTGCTGGAGGTTCGGCCGGTCCGACGCCAACAGGGAGCGGCCTATTATCTATATGAGAGGTCGCTCATAACGCACGGTGCGCAATCCGGGCTAGGGCTTGCGGGACTTTGCGTTGCTCAGCGTGTTCTTTATCACCGGTTGCCGGGTTTCAGCGGTTGTGGGTGCCCGGGTTGGCGATCTGGAGCACGATGGTGTCGAGTACTACCTCCATGTGACCGAGAAGCGGGACAAGAAGCGGCGGAAGATCCTCCTGGATGCTGCCCGGGCGCTGTTGGCGTATCTGGAGCGGGCTGGGATTGGGGCGGATCGAGAGGGGCCGTTGTTTCGACCGATGACTCCAGACGGGAGTGGTCTCGTGCGACGGTCCCTGGACCGGAAAGTGCCTTGGCGAATGGTGAAGAAATATTGCCTGGCGGCAGAAATACAGCCGGACCCGCCGAAGGAGCAAAAACCCCGGCAACGTGGCATCGGCATCCATTCGCTCAGGAAGACGGCTATCAACGACGCCATCCGAAACGGTGCTCAGATGCATGAGGTCAGGGAGTTCGCGGGCCACAGCGACATTCGTACCACCGAGCTCTACTTCGTTCGCA
This sequence comes from Gemmataceae bacterium, assembly GCA_041499985.1. GTDB lineage: Bacteria > Planctomycetota > Planctomycetia > Gemmatales > Gemmataceae > JBGQLF01. The sequence goes on along the minus strand of JBGQLF010001344.1, from coordinate 2,661 downwards.
AGGAGGAAGATGCGGAGATGGCGGCGAGGAAGATCCAAATTCGCCTCACCGGGAGGAAAGATAGTTGACCACGCCTATGCCTTTTCGGGGCTTTAGCCACAACACCTCAATTGCGAACTGAGCATGGGAGCAATGACATGATTGCACGTTTTCACATATTCTTGCCTTTTACACTTTCCGTAAAACCGGGAGAGAGCCTTCCACCGCTCGAGTTCAACCACGGCCTCCACAGAGTGGCAATCCACCCCCCGTGTCGGGCGGCTGTCAATCCACTGGACCTGGAACAAACGTCGCCAGTCCCGGTGGCCGTTTGGCCGTCGTCGCCTGCAATCCGGCCAGCAGCTTCATGAGGACTTGCGGATCCACCGGCTTGACCATGTGGTGGTCAAACCCGGCTTCGTGGGAGCGGCGGCGGTCCTCGTCCTGCCCCCATCCCGTCACAGCGATCAGCACGATCCGCTTGCCCCACGGCTGCTGGCGGATGCGGCGGCACGCCTCATACCCGTTCAGCTTCGGCAGGCCAATGTCGAGCAGCAGCAGGTCGGGCCGGTACTCGTCGGCCACGTCGACGCCCTCCTGGCCGTCATAGGCGGTGCGCGTGTCGTTACCGATGAGCCGCAGCATCATCGCCAAACTGTCCGCTCCGTCCCGGTTGTCGTCTACAATCAGGACGCGGAACGAGGAATTCGGGGCGGGCTCGTCGTGCTGGCCCGTCTCCTGCGGCTGAGCGGCCTCAAGCACGACCGGCAACCGCACGAGGAACTCGCTTCCTTTGCCCGGCCCCTCGCTGCGTGCCTCGACCCGGCCACCGTGCTTCTCCACCAACTGCTTCACAAGCGTCAGCCCAATCCCCAACCCGCCGTGCGCCTTTTCCAACGACCGATCCACCTGCGTAAACATCTCAAAGATGCGGGGCAACTGGTCGGCGGGGATACCGATGCCCGTGTCCTTCACCGACACCACGACGTCGCTCCCCTCTCGCTCGGCAGCCAGGTGGATGCGCCCGCCCTTCTCGCTGTACTTGGCGGCGTTATTGAGTAAGTTCGAGATCACCTGTGTCAGCCGAGTCAGGTCGGCATGGACGACCACGGCAGCGGGCGGCAGGGAAACGGTTAATTCCTGGCCCTGCTGCTCGATCAGCGGGCGGCTCGTTTCCACCGCCCCCTGGATGATCGTCGCCAAGGCAACCCGCTCCAACTTGAGTTCGATCTTGCCCCGGCTGATGCGACTCACGTCCAACAGGTCATCAATGAGCCGGGTCATGTGCTGCATTTGTCGGTTGATGACATCCATGGCCCATTGCAGCTCAGGTGTTGCCGGTACCTTCAGGTGCAGGACTTGCATGGCGTTGCGGATGGGGGCTAGAGGGTTGCGGAGTTCGTGGGCCAACGTCGCCAGGAACTCGTCCTTGTGGCGGTCGGCTTCCTGGAGGGCTTCTTCGATCCGCTTGCGCTCGGTGATGTCCGTGATGGAGGCGAACCAGCCGACGACGCCGCCGTGCTCGTCCCGGTCGGGACGGTAAGCGACGCGGACGTAACGCGGGCCAGCTTGTTGATACGGGACCTTCGCCTCGAAATCGACCGGCTGGCCTCGCAGGACTCTTTCAACGTGGGGCCGAATCGCTTCCAATGCTTCCCGGCCAATGATGTCAGCCATCGGCTTGCCGACAATTTCTTCGGGGGTGAAACCGAGCACGTCGGCGCACGCGCGATTCACAAAAAAGGTAGCGCAGGTCCCTGCCGCAGCGGGTGAGCAAGACCGGCGTGACATCGGCGATGATCGCTAACTCAATTTCCTTGGCGCGCAGCAGCTCCTCGGCCTGCTTGCGCTGGGTGATGTCCTGGAAGTAGACCATGATGCCGCCGTCGGGGGCGGGAAAAGCCCGGTTGGAAAACCATCGCTCCATTACCGGGTTATAATCCTCGAACTCCACCGTGATCCGCTCGTCGCTGGCCTGGTGCAGCGCCTTGTACGCCTTGCTGCCGATCGCTTCCGGAAATACCTCCCACACGTTTTTGCCCAGTACTTCCGATCGGTGCTTGCCGAAGATGCATTCCGCCTCCCGGTTGACGTAGCTATAGCGCCACTGCGCATCGACGCCGACGAAGCCATCGCTGATGTTTTCGAAGACGTCGGCGAGCCTGGCATTGGCTTGGCGCAGCGATTCCACCAACGGAATGCCCCAGATGTTGGATTCGCGCACCGACGCGAGCGCCGCGAGGAGCATGTAGACGCCACTGAGGTACATGGCCGCGCGTCCTGCCCAAGGCAACAGACCGCCGATGGTTGACTGAAGCAAGATCCCGAGCAGCCCCACCGCGATGGCGACCAGGGCCAGGGCATACCAGTACAGGAACGTGGACGCTTTCCGCTGGCTTGCGGTAAGGAGCGCCGTGAGCAGGAACATGCCCATCGACGAACCCAACACGAATTGTCGCAGCAGCGTGCCTCCTTCGCCGGGTACGAAAAAAGTGGGTGTGTACCCGTGCAGCGCTACGAGCGGGACCAAACCGACAGCGCCCAGGGCGCTGAGATACGCCGCGCTTAGTACGGCTTTGTCAATTGCGCATTGGGCGGAACAAAGTGATGCTCTGTCGATCATCCAAGTCCCTGTACCGGTCGTTCTGTTCGCGTCGTGCCTGCTCCAGGAGCCAGTCGCAG
>JBGQLF010001343.1:0-3301 GCA_041499985.1 Gemmataceae bacterium | reverse complement strand
TCATGGCCGGCGAGGAGGTGCCTCTCCCAATCCTGAGCCGCGTGTTGACCCGTACAGGCTCCCACACCCTGCGGGCGGCGATCATCGCTGAGGCGATGTCCCAGCAGACCAGTACCGTGGAACTGGTCCGGTTCGATGAATGCTCACCCGACGGGGATGGGGTATAGCTGGCTCGCGCCTAACCCGATCGCCGTCCCGATGTGCCCTTGCTGCTGATGACTGCTCACCCGTTGTGTTTCTGCGCGCACGTCCAACTGCGGCAGGCTTCCGCCGTGCGCGGACCAAACCGCTTGGCCCGAAGGAGCTGCGTAAAGACGTAGACCATGCCATGACCGAGGGAACCATGACCCACCTCATGCCCGAGCTGAAGACCATCCCGACCGGCCTCCCTCCGTCCCCGCCAGTGTTCGCCGGTGGGAAACGCAGCGGAACGGGCCGCTTCGTCAAGGCGGTGAAGTCGATTGCAGGCGTCGTGCTTGCTCTCGTGGCCCTGGCGCTCTTGCTCGCCTTCGTGGCCGGGGTACCGCTGCCGGGGCAATTGGCTCCTGCGAACGAGCCAGCCGCTTTGCCCCCCCGCCAACCGACTGGCCTGGCGGTCGAGCTGGTTAAGGGGCAGCCGCATACCCTCGCCGTGCCTCAGGAAGTGCGCGAGGCCTTGGGCATCCGCAAGGGCAACGCGGAATTGATCGCCGTGGCCAAGAAACCGACGCAGACGCGGCCGCTCGTCATGCCGGGCTCGACCGCCCTGGACCCCACGCGCATCCGGCGCATCCGGGCACGTTTCGCACCATCTCCCTCCTCGGCCGAGGTGGTTCAGATCGCCCAGGTCCGCGAGGAGCCTGCGCCTTCCGGGAAAATAGAGACCGTTTTAAGGGAGATTCGTTCGGGCGACCGGGTCAAGAAAGGCGATCTCCTGGCCGTGTTCCAGAGCGTGGACGTGGGCAATAAGAAGAATGACCTGATCGATGCCATCTACCAGCTGAAACTCGATGAAGAGATCCTCAAACGGGCCGAGGCCAAAGCCGAGGCCGTGCCGGAAGTCTTCCTCCTCAACGCCCGCCGCGCCGTACAAGGAGACCTCAACGCCATCAACCGGGCCTTGAGCACTCTCCAGACGTGGGGCATTCCTGAACCCGACATCCAGGCCGTGCGCGAGGAGGCCGAGAACGTCAAGAAGCGCGCGGGCAAACACGACACGGACAAGGATGCCCTGTGGGCCCGCGTGGAGATCCGGGCGCCCGACGACGGCGTCGTGATCGAGCGCAATGTTTCGCTCCACGAGATCGTGGTGGACAACACCACCAATTTGTTCCAGCTCGCCCAGGTCGATCGGCTGTCGGTCTTTGCCAACGTGCCGGAAGACGACGTGCCTGCCCTCCAGGCTCTGCCGACGGCGCAAAGGCGCTGGACGGTACGGACGGTCGGGTCTCCCCCCGTTCCGGGTTTCATCGATGATATCAGCTACCTCATCGACCCCAACCAGCATACGGCCGTGGTCAAGGGCCATATCGACAATCCCCACGAGGTGCTGCGGGCCGGGCAGTTCATCTCGGCCACCGTGGAGTTGCCTCCGCCCTCGGACGTGGTCGAGGTGCCGATCGACGCCGTGGCGGAGGACGGCCAGCAGAGCGTCGTCTTCGTGCAGACGGAGGCGGGCAAGCATGATTACACGATGCGGCGCGTCGAGCTGACGCAGCGCTTCGAGAAGACCGCCTTCGTCCGCAGCAAGCCGTTTGCAAAAGGTGAGCAGCGCACGCCGGAGGAGGAAGAACTGGGGCTACTGCCCAAAGAGCCGCTCCGTCCTGGCGAGCGCCTTCTGGCGACCGCCGTGGGCGAACTCAAGGCCGCCTTGCTCGACAAAGAGGAGTCCGCGTTGGCGCAGGAGCGCCGCGCGAATAACGACAAGTAAGTTCTGCCGGCCTCTGAGCCCGACGCGCCAGCGAGGAGATGCCCTTTTCCCCGCTGGCGCGTCGGGCTCAGCAGTCCTCTGCAATTGAGTACGAAGTTTATGGTTGGCAAGCTCATCGCGTGGGCCCTGAACAATCCGCTGATCGTAATTCTGCTGGCCATCGCGCTGGCAGGGATTGGTCTGTACTCCTTCCTGCACGTCAACGTCGAGGCTTATCCCGACCCGGCGCCGGCCATTGTCGAAGTGGTAGCCCAGTTCCCGGGTGCGTCGGCGGAAGAAATCGAACGTCAGGTGACCATTCCCCTGGAAGTGACCTTCGCCGGCATGCCTGGCCTGAAGTCCATCCACAGCCAGTCCCTTTTCGGCCTCAGTGACCTCAAAATGAGTTGGCACTACGGCTACGCGTACGAGACGGCCCGGCAGGAGGTGATCAATCGCCTAGCGACCCTCAGCCAGTCGCTGCCCAGCGGTGTCACTCCCGGGATCTCGCCGTGGTCTCCGACGGGCGAAATTTACCGCTACATCCTACGCGTTCCCAAGGATTCGTCCGGCCGTGACCTGTACACGCTCAACGACCTCAAGGCGCTCCAGGACTGGGTGCTGGAGCGCGAGTTCCGCACGGTGCCGCGCATTGTGGATGTCACCAGCTTCGGCGGCACCGTCCGCCGCTACGAGGTCCAGCCGGACCCCGACCGCCTGCGGCGCTATGGCATCACCCTTTCCCAGCTCCAAACGGCGCTGACGAACAGCAACGCCACCGTAGGCGGGGACTACGTCAACCAGGGCCAAGTCGCCCTGACGGTGCGCAGTGTCAGCCTGTTCGGCGGTGGTGTCGATCCGGTGAATAAGGTGCTGGGTTTGCAAAGCCCTTTCGCCGCTGCCTCTATCCTTCGCACCGAGGAGCAGCGCCGCCTCCGCGATATTCGCCGCCTGGTGATCGCCTCGGTCAACAATCAACCGGTGCGCATCGAGGACGTGGTCGAGGGCGGCCGAATGTCGCCAGGTCAGGTGAGCAACCAAGGCGTGGTCGTCAGCCACCAGACGCGCCTGGGAAGGATTGGGTACTGGAAGGCCGATGCCGAACGGCCGCCGGGTTCTCGCCTCTGCCTTGCCGATGTCGGCCATGATGAGGACGACAAGGTGCAGTGCATCGTCCTGTTGCGCAAAAACGAGGAGACGTTACCGGCCTTGAAAGACGTCAAGGCCAAGGTCAAGGAGCTGAACGATCCCACCTCGGGACGGATGCTGCCCGGCGTGGTGATCGAGCCGTATTACGACCGGGAAGAGCTGGTACACGTCACGACCGAGACGGTCACGGAAAACCTGCTGATCGGCATCGGACTGGTCACCCTCATCCTGCTCCTGTTCTTGAGCAACGTCCGGACCGCTGTG
>JBGQLF010001342.1:0-3302 GCA_041499985.1 Gemmataceae bacterium | reverse complement strand
GCCGAGCGTGTAGGGATGGAGCGGACGGTAGAAAATGTCGTTGACGGGACCGAGTTCGACGATCTTCCCGGCGTAGGTCGTCGCCACGCGATCTGCCATCTCCGCTGCCAGCGCGAGGTCGTGGCTGATGAAAATGATGCTGAAGCCGAGTACGAAGCGGCGCAGTGACAACTTCAACCAAGCGGCCCCGGCGCTGACGAGGCCGAGCACCAACAGATACGTTGCCAGGAGACTGACCAATGCCGGCCAGCCTGCATATGCTTTCGCGATGGGGGCCAAGGCCTTGGCGGGGGAGAGCCAGACGCTCGTGGCCACAACCCAACCGAGCGTGTCCACCCCAGCCAGACCCAGGAGCGCCACGGCGACCAACACCAGGCCGAGAACCAGAGCCAGGCTATCCTCCGACCGCAGCCAGGCGCGCATGAAGTATCTCCACGTCTGCGGAGGGACGCTTCGCCAAGGAGGAACTTGACCCTCCGTCTCCTCTACTAGAATAGGACGTGGCGGAATGACGCCCATTGTGGCGTCCGCCTTTTTTCTGGCAACGCTACGGGACCAATGGCATACTGCCGGAATGCGCAATGCGCTAGGAGGTGTTTATGCGACGGGTTCGCTATTTGGTTGCCGCGAGTTTGGATGGGTTCATCGCAGGGCCCAAGGGCGAAGCAGACTGGATTATCATGGATCCAGAGATCGACTTCAACGCCATCTACAAGCAGTTTGACACGGTCCTCATTGGACGGCGGACGTTCGAGGGCATGGCGACAGCAGGGAACACGGAGATGCCCGGTATGAAGACGCTTGTCTTCTCGCGGACGCTGCGGCCACTCGATTATCCGCAAGTTACCCTCGTCGCGGCAAAGGCGGAGGAGACGGTGGCCGCACTTCGGGCCGAGTCGGGGAAGGACATCTGGTTGTTCGGTGGCGGCTTGCTCTTTGGCAGTCTCGTCGACATGGGGCTCGTCGACACCGTGGAGGTCGCGGTCATCCCGGTACTCCTTGGCGGAGGGATTCCGCTGCTCCCGGCTCCGGCCAAAGAGGTGAAGCTGAAGCTGACAGGCCACAGAGTGTACCAGACAGGGATCGTCGCGCTGGAGTACGCGGTCCAGAAGCCCGCTACCTAACTCGGCGTCGAGTCGATCTCCAGTCGCTGCCATCGTGGCGCAGCCATTCCTGAGTTGGAGCCTCCCTTCGACCATCGGCGGGCCTCAGCTGGCTCATCCCGAAGACCCGATCACGTCTTTCAGCTGACGCCCGTGTGGGCACAGAGCCGGGAACGCGAACTGCTCCTGGCACAGGTCGTGTGCCTCCTCGCCCCCCGGAATTCGAGGAGCGGGCCAATCCATAAGTGTCTGTAATTACAGTCGATAGAGCGGCAGCACTCGCCGCCGCGCTTGCCGTCTGGGTGCCAGTCCGCCTGTTGTCATTCAATTTGAGGTCCCATTCGTTCGCTCCAAATGACCAATTGCCGCGCCATGAACTACACTTGCATGTGCGGTCTTGCGCGAATAAATGGGAAATTCTGTGTTCAATTGTTTACTTGTTTGCGCAGCGATCCGTACGAAATGGGGCCAGTTTTTTCCTCTCTCACTGGAGTCGCCAATGAATCCATTCCAATCCAACATCCACCTTATCAGCGCGAACCTGGGCCGCTGGCTGGGGCCGGAGTTTCCGACGCAAGTCGTCGACGCGGCCCTGGAGTACTTAAGCACGCACGATTCGGCTCGGCGTCTTCGCGGTGCCTGGGCGCGGATCTTCGGCGATGATCTGCATCTGCACTTGACCACCTACAACCGAGATTTCCCGGCCGACCAGGATCCGACCGCGTTCGTGGCCGATCTGGCGCACGCCGCGGCGGTGGCGGCGCTGGCCAAGGGCTTTGAGCTGGGATTCGGCACCGGGACGGTTGCCGCGAACCCCCTGAACCTCTCGCCGTCAGCACAGGCCGAAGCGCTGCACCTGCGCCGTCTCGATTATCCGTTCACCGAGCGCGGCGCGGAGCCGATCATCGTGGCCAAGGCGCTGAATGCGAGTTGGGGCTTCTTCAATCGGGCCCTGTTCAATCTTTATTTCAATCCGGACAAAGGTTCCGGCCATCGCATCGAGGGCAATGATTTCGTCGGCGTAGTCGAGAGTATTGCGGACCTGAAAGCTGGCCGAAATCCCGTGCGGACCTATGAATTTGGACCGGCCCACACCAATGAACTGTTGGCCCTGGTCACCGATCCGGACGAGTGGCGGCTGACCGAGGTCTATGCTGTCCGCGGCCGGTTTGGCGAGGGCAAGTACAACCAGGAGCCCGCGGCGCGCGTGGGCGGCGGGCACAATCCGGTCCTGGTCGGACGTTCCCAGTCGGGGTTGCCGGCCGTTGGCGAATTCACTCAAGCCGTGGGCGAGTTTTATTTCGGGCCCGGCGGACACGAGGGCGGCTATCGAGTCGGCCTGGTCCCGGCAACGTTCGCGGAGGCCCATAGTACTTCGGCCCCGGATGGAGTTGCCAAGGTCGTCGCTTATGCCTACCAATCGTACGATCACGGACGCATCCCGGAGGGGGGGGATGTGGTCGATGTCTTCGCTCAGAATCCGTCGGAGACGCGCTTTTTACAGCGCGAAGCACTGCGGCTGATTCGGCACATGACGACGCATGGCGAGTTCGAGCCCTATTTGAACGCGGAGATTGCCGTGCACCGGGCCGAGCAGATGGCCGACCGGTTGCAACCGCGCTTCCAGCCCATTCCCGACGGCGTCGATCCATTCGTCACGGCCGCGAATCAACGTGCGGCCTTTACCGTCTCCGATATCAAGGCTGACGCGGGCGGCCGGGTTGGACACACGACAACTCCCAGCCACTTCGGTCCCGTGGCGGAAGCCAGCTTGCAGCAGGCCAAACAAGCCGGGCTGATCCTGGGTACGTCCAAGTTTTTTGCAGTCGGCGACGATGGCCATCTGTTGATGACGCATCGCCACGGGGCAGACAGCAACGCCGTGCACCTGTTTGCCTATCACACGTTTTTCCGCCAGGTCTGGGTCGCCGAGGTGCTTGGGTACAAATGGTATGGCCTGGGTCAGGATCTCGTCGGCGAGGCCTCGTCGGGGCAGCGCACGGAAGTCCTGGCCGATCTCGACGAGGAATTCCTTCGTTTGCTGCCCACCTACTTGCCGGAGTGCGAGCGGCGTCGCTTCGACCAGGTGCGGGCGGCTTTCGACCAGTGGCGCTCGGGCCAGGCCAACGGGCGGACGCCGGCCCCGCCATTCTCTGGCAACGTCTCGGGACAAGGACCTGGCTTTGCGGAGCTGCCCAT
>JBGQLF010001341.1:0-3313 GCA_041499985.1 Gemmataceae bacterium | reverse complement strand
TGTCACCTTGTCACCTTGTCACCTTGTCACCTTGTTCAGGCTGCCAGAGCAGTCCGGTCGTCGCTCTGCTTGTGGTCGAACACCTGCTTGAGAAGCCGACGATACTCGTTCTGCATTGCCAGGTGAGTTCCCGGCTGGACCTTGGTCACGGCCCGGACGGTCATCTCCGAAGTTCCCCACTCGATCAGGCCCTGAATCTGCGTCTCGGCCAGGACCTCGGCTTGAAGCTCACGCAAGCGCCGGCCCGCTTCGGTCATGGCGCGGAAAACCGTTTCCAGGTCATTGCCGGCGGGTATCCGCACATCCACGACAGCGTTGATATACCCCTTCGAGTAGCTGATGACGCCCTTGATTTGACCATTGGGAATGAGGTGCAACTTGCCGTGCTCGTCGCGGACCTGCGTCAAGCGTATGCCGACCGCTTCCACGGTCCCGGCGGCCTCGCCGATCTTGACAAAGTCGCCCACCAGGTATTGGTTCTCGAAAAGGATGAAGAACCCGGAAACCACATCGGTGACCAGGTTCTGCGCTCCCAGCCCCACGGCCAACCCGAGAATCCCCGCCCCCGCGAGGATCGGCTGCGTGTTGATACCCAGCACGTCCAGCATCACGACCGTGGAGCCGAAGTAGAGGACATACTGGCACAGCGAATGGAGCAGCGGCACCAGGGTTCGCCCTTTCTGATCGATCTTGCGATGTTCATCGTACAGTCCAAACGCTTCGTGCAGCAGCACCTGGAGCAGCTCAATCAGGACGCGTGTCAAGAAAAAGATGCCGATACACTCGACCACGCGCGGGCCGTAGACGTCAATCTTCGCAATGAAATGCAGCTCGCCCACACAGAGGGAAGCAGCCGAGATGTACACCGCTGCTTCGAAACAGCGCTGGCCAAACGGGACGAGACGGACGATGCGCTCCCAGTAACGGTGGAACTGTCCCTGGCCCAGATGGCGGTCCCCTAACTCGGCTACCATCCATAACAACGGCCCGCAACCGAGTGTCAGCAACCGGGCCACCGACAGGATCGTGACGATGCGCAACAGCAACCCGAACAGGTTATCCGCCAGGTCGCCGAAGCCTACAACCCGGCCGGCTCCCCACAGGGCAGCGAGGCAGCTAGCAATACTCACGAACCGTTCCAGCAGCAGGAACCAGCGGTGCAGGGTGGCTTCGTTGCCGGCCCGCCCGAGCCAGGCGGCAGCCCGGGTCTCGATCTTGGGCCGAAGGCGGTGGACTCCGCGCACCATGCAGCTGGCGCAGAGCCCCAGTACGACTACCGCACCCAAGTTGAAGCCGACTTGGAGCACGTCTTCCAGGGTCAGGCGGTCATACCAGGTACCCACATCCTGACGGAAGTCTCGTCCGATCAGGTGATACGCAAAGCCGACCACGGTGATCAGGAACACGCTGGTGAGCGTCACCCAGAGGAGCAGCCGCCGCCCTCGGCGGGCCGCTTCCTTGCCAACGAGATCCAGCCACATCAAGCCGGTCCTGCGTGCCAATTGGCTGGCACCGCGGGTGAGCACGCGGCGAAGGAAGAGAGAGACGATGACGATCACCACAATGACGCTGTAGGTCGCGAGCAAGTTGGCGGTGAATCGGTCATCGGCAAGCAGGTTGCGAAGTGAGGAGAGAAGATTCATGGCGCCCTCCTGGCGACTGCAAAGCAAGAGGATTGCGGCGGCTCGATCCTGGTCCGCACGAGCAAGTGGGGAAAGAGAGAAAAAGGGCGAGGCGGGGGGCGAACGGGCCGGGCGTCAGCCCCCGCCACGTTGTAAGCGCAGAAACGTCTGTGGATTTCGGTTGGTGAAGCCCCAACAGATGGCGCCGGTCGCACGCGATCCTACGATCCAGCCGTCCCGTCCAACCGAAAACCGATTGTAGCTGTTTCCGCCAAACTTGAAAAGGGGATTCGGTGCCCCCCCGCGCGACAACAGGCAGCCGACGCCACCTGCGCACGCCCTAAATGAAGGGCCCGAGACCGTGACTCCCTACTCCGAACTGACGACCACCGGGGTCGTTTGCGTGGCCATCCAGGCCAGACAACGAGCCCAGTTCGCCGGCGACCCCGGGGTCAAGCTCCCCAACAACCGTGCCCCGGCCGCTCCCGTCGCTGCCGGCACATTCGCCGGCACTCCATCGACGGTCAAGGCCGCCAGCACACCGACGGCGAGGGCTTTCCGCGCCTCGGCAGGAAGGCCGAAGCGATCCGTTTTGTCCAGCGGCACGCCTTGCAGGTACTGCTCCAGGAGGCGCCACAGCAAACCGTTGCGCACGCCCCCGCCGCTTAGCAGCACGCGGTCCGGCAACCGTCCTGCGGGCAGAAAACGCGGCAGCGCATCGGTAATCCCGCGGGCCACAAAATGCGTGGCCGTACACAACAGGTCGTGCAGAGGCCAATGCATTTGCCGAGCCTGCTGTACGGCCTGAGCGATGAACTCCTCACCAAAATAATGCCGCGGCAGAGCTTTGGGTGGCCGGCGCTGCAAGTACGGGTGCCCCAGCCAACGGCGGAGTAACGGCTCCAGGCAACGTCCCTGCACGGCATGTTTACCCCCTGCGTCGTATTCCTCGCGCCCTCCAGTTAATTGACGCATCAGCCCATCCAGGAACAGACAACAAGGGCCGGCCTCGAATCCGAGCGCTTCATGGGCCGGCCGGCTTGCGGGTAGATAGATGATGCGCGCCGAGCTGCCAAGGTGGACCAGGACGCGGTCCTCTTCGGGATGGCCAAAGAGGAGCGCATCCACCAGAGTTGCCAGCGGTACGCCCTGCCCGCCGACCGCGACGTCCCGGGACCGCAGGTCGCTGATCGTCGTGACGCCGGTGCGCTCCGCCACGACCGCTGCCATGCCCAGCCCGAGCGTGCACGGGAAACGCCCCTCGGGCTCGTGCCAGACTGTGTGCCCATCGCATCCCAGGCACTGCACTTTGTGCAAACTCAAGCTCGCCCGATCCGCCACCTGGCGTGCCGCGGCAGCAAATGCTTCGCCGAGGAGGCGATGCAGGAAACTCAATTGTTTGATCTCGACCGGTCCCCCTGCTGTCAATCGCCGCAGCGCCTCACGCAGATCGCGCCCAAAGGGTTGGTGCAGGCTCTGGACGAGCCGTACTTGCAACTCCAGCCCAATGGCCTCGGTCTCCAACAGCGTCGCGTCCACGCCGTCGGCGCTGCATCCCGACGCCAGTCCGATGATCCAGCGAGTGGTCATAGTGCACGATCAAGGGACTTGTTGTCGGATCGTAGCCACAAGCGTCCTCGCTTGTGAGCTGCTCCAGCCCACAAGCGAGGACGCTTGTGGCTACGTGACAC
>JBGQLF010001340.1:0-3314 GCA_041499985.1 Gemmataceae bacterium | reverse complement strand
TGTCTTCCAAATCCTCGACAAAGAGCAGCAACGCGAAGCGCTCGTTGAGCATCGACCTGCTGAATCGGCGGTCGCGTTCCAAGGGCTTGGCGGCAAATTCTCCGGCATCCCCGTGGCGCAACTAGAGGAGCTGCAAAAGAAAGAATTGCAAAAGGTGCTCATGGCCTTGGTCGAGCCCTTCCGCAAGGAAGACCGAGAAGAAGCCCTCGAGTGCCTCCAGCGGCAAGGCGGCCTCGACAAGTGCAGCCTGGCCTTCTACAAGGACGGCGACATTGGCGATGATAAGGAATGGGACAACTGGCGGCTGGAAGGCCCAGCGTTCGTCTGGTACTTCCGCGGCGAACCGCACGTCCACGTATGGGTGAACGTAGCCGACGACCCCTCCGTGAAACTCAACGCCTAGGCGCTGAGCGCGAATCCTGTTCCTGCACCAACCCAGAGCGTCTGGGGGAGGCTCTCCCGCAGACGTTCTGGGTCGGCGCGATCTTGTGCTGTCCCTGCCTCACTTGAGGTTCCTGGCTTTCCGTTGTCGCTTCTGATTATCGAGCTGGAGCAGCTTCTGCCACTCACTGGGGTGGCGTTTGATGTATTCCTGCTTCAGCTTCTCGCGGATGGCGGGATCGGAGAAAGACGTCAGATTGGCACGCTCCTCCGCGGTCAATTCGCTGCGGGCGAAATCGCGGAGGGTCTGGTCGGAAATGTCCGGCGGCGCTTCGATATCGGTCGCCACGGCAATCCGGAACTTGTCCCAGAACTCTCTTGGTCCCGGCAAACCCATGTTGGGCACTTGCAAGAAATGTTTGCGGGACAAATCCAAGATTAACTGCGGATAGCGCGGCCACTGGCCCTCAGTCCGCTTGAGGCGATTGTTCTCCTCAGGCTCCAGGACCGGCAGCAGCTTCTTGGAAAGAAACGCCTGGACTGCTGTGGAGAAGTCCTCGGGATGCGACGGTCCGAGAGGATGGGGCAGTGTAAGCTTGCGCCGGCGTGCCAGCTCCACCACGGCCATGGCATACTGCGGCCATTTCCCTTCGGTCTCCTTTACCCATAGTGGCGCGTTTTTCAGTACCGGGACGCGCTCCTGCACATCCGCCGGCAGGTCCCGATAGCGCGTTGGACCCGTCGTGGGTCCGGGCAACAGAATCGGATGCTTGTCCGCCAATTCAACCAGGGTTCGGGGGAAGAGCGGCCAGCGTCCCTGGGCTTGGCGGAGACGCTCTTTTTCCTCAGTGTTCAGCATCGGCGTCAGCACCTCGCGGACGAAACTCTGAACGTCGGTCGTGAAGTCTGTCAGCCGGGCTGGCTGCGGGCTCTTCTTCAGTAGTTCGTCCCAGTGCCGGATCGCGACCAACCACTCTTCGCGACGCTTGCGCTCCTCTTCCCGTAGCTCTGCGATCCGCGCGGTGCGCTGTTCCGGGGCTAACGGGTGCAGCTCGTCACGGAGCGCCTTGGGGAGCTTATCCACCCATTCCCGCTCACGCATCTCCTTGATGAGCAGGAGACGTTCGTTGGGATCGCGCATCGCTTCCAGGCGCGCGCGCTCGGCCTGTGGCAAGTGCTCCAGCCAGACAACATAGCGCTCGAGGACACGTCCGAGTCGGGCCGATGTGGCCGAGTCTTCCTCGTGCAGTTCCTGGTCGAGTTGGCGGAGGCGCTCCTGCTCCTCAGGAGAGAGTGCCAAGAACTGACGCAGGTCGTAGCACAAGCGCGCGTAGTGGGCTGGGTCTTGCCGCCATTGCTCCAGTAAGCGCCGGTTCTGTTCCAATTCGTCCGAGGCCGAATCGGAGGCCGCCAGCCCTCTGGACGGCAGCAGTACGGGTAGAAAAGGCTGCCAAGGTACCCGGAGTGCTATGGAGGCCGTGCACAAGGCCAGGCCCACGAGCCCCAGACGTAATCGCAAGAGGGGTCGCATGCTTGCATTTCCCTGGTCCACGTCGGCGCGCCGCGGCTCTAGCGCTCATCTCCGAAGAGCTCGGGAGTATCCAGCGCGCGGAGGAAGTCCAGACTGTCTACCTGGTCATAGAGATGTTTGTTCTCGATGACTCGTAGGTCGCGGATCAGATGCTGGTCCAGATCAATGGGTTCCACTTCCCGAGGTACATTGCGGTGCAGCACGAAAGCCATCCAGTCATAACCACCCGCGGCCGCCAACAAAACCGCTGCCACCCAGCCAAACCCCCATGCCCAAGTGTGCCCGCGCCTCGGCCCCGCCGCGGCCGCAGACGCTCTGGGGACGGCTGCAATCTGTTCCAGGGTCCGGCTAGTGAAATCGCTGGACGGCTGCACGCGCGGCAGGTAGTCGAGTAAATCCCAGGCGCGGCGTAGCGTTTCCGCTTCCGCCTGGAAGCGCGGATCCCGGTTCAGCTTCGCCTCGAACACGCTGGCTGCCTCGCTGGGAAGCTCGCCATCGAGGAAGGCAATCAGCTCCGCACGGTCCGCATCGGTCAGGGGTAAGACGTTCGTCATGGCACTTGCCTGCGTCGTGGGCGCGGCCCTGGGACCTCATCCTGCGGGTCACAACTCCTCGGGCAGCTTCGTCCGGGGTTCACCGTCCATGTAGATGTAGTCCTTCAGAGCTTCCCGCAGGTTGGTGCGGGCTCTGCACAGAAGGGACTTGACAGCCTTGACCGACAAGCCCATCACCTCGGCAATCTCGGCATAGTTCATGTCTTCATACTTGTTGAGGATCACCGCCATCCGCTGCCGTTCGTTCAAGTCGTCGAGAGCCTTGCGGATCACGGCCGCGAGTTCCGCTTGCTGGATGCGCCGGACCGGTTGTGTCCCCGAGTCGTGCGCCAGCTGCTCCGCAGGGCGTGGCCCAAGGGGGCCCGAGTCGCGCGTTTCCAGGCGCACCACGGGGTTGCGCCGGCGCGCGCGCAAGCTATTCAGCGCCAGGTTGTTCGCGATCGTGAACAGCCAGGTGGAGAATTTCGACCGCGCCCGATATTTCTTGCGCGCCCGGTAGACGCGCAGGAAGACCTCCTGGGCCAGGTCCTCGGCCTCCTGGGCGTCGCCCACTACGTGATGCATCACGCCCACCAGACGTTGCTGGTAGTGGTTGACCAGTTCGGCGAAGGCGCCTGGCACATCGTCGCGCACACTGAGCATCAGACGGACATCAGGGTCCCGGAGGGCCAGCTGGCTACTGGTCTCACCGATCGTTGCCACGGATGCCTCTCGCGACTTCTGCTGAGCACTCGCCTCCTCGAATTAAACCGCCGCCGCCGGGGAGGGTTCCGGTCGCGGGACGGTCCTAGCCGAACTCAGGGATCAGGGATCAGGTACTCAGGACTGAGTCCTCGGCCCTGATCCCT
>JBGQLF010001339.1:0-3327 GCA_041499985.1 Gemmataceae bacterium | reverse complement strand
TGTTTGTCTGCGTCGTGGTGGATGCGAGCCAGACGGAAGCCTTGGTGTGGCAGGCCGCGGCGGTGCAGCGCGATTGGTTGTCAGCCGAGCAGGTGCAGACGGCCATCGATGTCGCCTTCGATTGGGCTGATGAGCGCGTGACGGCACGGCGACGCCTGCGCTTCGAGGACCTGGTGCTGGAAGAGACTCCCGCCGCCCTGCCGGACAGCGAACATATAGCCCAAGTACTGGCCACCGCGGCCGCCGAGCACCTCGAACGGGTGCTGCCCCCGGACGATTCTGCTGCTGGTCTCTATCGGACACGCGTCCGCTGTCTGCGCCTGTGGATGCCCGAACTGGAGCTGCCGCCGTTGGAAAATGCCGATTTACGGGAGCTATTGCCCTGGTTGTGTCCTGGTCGACGGTCCTTCGCCGACTTGCGAGGCGCACCCTGGTTGGAGGCGCTGCAAAGCCGGCTGACTTCCCGGCAACGGCAAGCCGTGGAGCGGGAGGCGCCGGAGCGTCTGGTAGTGCCGAGCGGCAGCCGCGTGGCGCTGCGCTACGAAGTCGGCCGGCCACCGGTGCTGGCGGTGCGCATCCAGGAACTGTTCGGGCTGCGCGAGACCCCGCGCCTCGCGGGCGGCCGGGTTCGTGTGCTCTTGCACTTACTCGCTCCGAATTACCGCCCGCAGCAAGTAACCGAGGATCTCGCCAGCTTCTGGGCCAACACGTATCCCCAGGTGCGCAAGGAACTCCGTGCCCGCTACCCCAAACACGCCTGGCCGGAAGACCCCTGGTCCGCTGTCCCTGAACGCAGGCCACGCCGTCGACGCTCGGAAGAATGACCCGGACCTTCGGACCTTGCGGCTCCGCGTCGGTACCCAGGACTTGAAGATCGCGGCCATCGCTCTGGCCAACAATCTCATTCTCTTGACCCGCAACCGGCGTGATTTTGCCCGCAGTCCGGGGTTGGCACTGGCAGATTGGTCGGGGTGAGGGGAAGCGGGTGCTCTTTTTCGTGGCCGGGCTGGCCCGCCCGGAGACTGCTACGCCAGCGGAGCCTCCTCGCTGGGCCAGCGGTCGGCCAAGGCGAACAGGCGGGCCAATGGCAGCTCGAAACCGGGTAGCAAGTCGGTTTGGTACGTCTGCTGTTCCCGGACGACCCGTTTCTTCATCTTCCCCGCCTGACGGGTGAAGACTGTCAACGTGCGTTCGAAGCGGTCGAACACCCAGTATTCCTTCACGCCCATGGAGAGGTATTCCTCGCGCTTGGTTACGTAGTCCCGCTCATGGCCGCGTTTGCCTGCGGAGACGAATTCCGCGATGATCGTTGGCTTGTCGGCACGCGTGGGCAGGTGGCCCAGGCCGGCCCAGATGACGCGGTCGGCCCGGCGGCGGTTCTTTTTCTTCGTCACCACCGTCTCTTCTGGAAGCGTGGCATCGAGAGCATAGCCCTGGGGATGCGATTCCTGGTAGACCAGCAGCAAGTAACCCAGATATTGATTCGGATCGCGTTCATTCCGTAAGGGTGTGGAGGACGCGACAAGTACTCCATTGATTAGCTCGTAGCGCCAGCCTTCGACAAACTCGGCCCGGTCGAACTCGCGCGGCGTCATCAGGATGCCGGCGGACTCCGGGCCCAAAATGCGGACTCGTTTCACCGTGGCGGTGGCCATGAGTCAACTCCTTTCCTTTCAAATGCCGTTGTCGGGACGGTATCCCCCCTCGCGACATTCTGGAGCATACCTGCGGCTCCCGGAATGGCCTAGACGATTCCCTGTCCGACGGATGTACGAACCGTTGAATGGCCACTGGATCATTGAAGGTAGGAGGCCCCGCCTGTACAGAGTCTGGCTGAAGGCAAGGCATTGACCAGAATCTTGGCAGCCGGGCATGGCTGACGAGCAGGCAAAGTTCTAGAACTGGTCGCGCGTGCGCCAGTCGGAGGGCAGAAGATCACGAACGTAGTTCATCAGGCCAACCGCAAAGAGTTCTTCCTCCACGTCCTCCGGCGTCGGCTTGTCCAGGGTCGCGGCAACTTGTCCCAGGAGCAGCTCCGCAAACTTGCGACGCGCACGCATTAGCTGTCCGCGGAAGGCTTCGGGGCTTAGTCTGCGGCCTGTTGCCTCGAACAACTGGAGTGCGAGTTGATGGTTGTCGTTCTCCGGATGCTTCATCCGAAGGCGCATCAGGTCATGATAGATATTGCCTTCGTGCGGCCGTTGGCGCTGGTAATCTTCGAGCAAGCGCAAAGTCTTTTCCAGCAAGTCGCTGCGCCAATGGGCTACCCATTGCTGGTCGTGCTCAGCGTAGGGAGGCGCGGCAGTCTCGTCGGTAGGCTCCGGGATGGAATCCAGGGCCACCATAGCTCGGCGCCCCTTCTTCTTCAGATAGCGGACGAACTCGTTCCGCACCGCTGTCTTGAGATAATCCCGGAAGCGCCCCCGCTCGGGAGTAGCGGTGGCAAAATCACCCCGCAACATTCGAATGACCACTTCCTGAGCAACCTCGTTCGCCTCCTGCTCGTTCCCCATCAAGGCGACCAGGTATTTCCGAATCGCGCCATTGTAACGCATTACCAGGGCATTGCGGGCAGGCACAGCGGATCCCCCCGATCCCTGATGGGCCGAACGCAAAAGGCTCCAGTACGTCGAGATCTCATCAAGGCGTAGCTCAGGTGCTGGTGAATCGGCCGACGAGTCATGGGGATCCGGGACGCGCATCGTATCGTACTCCTCGGGGACTGTTCCAGTCTAGGCAGTCATTCCTCCCTCCCGCAAGCGATTTCGCCGACCAAGCCTCCTGCGCTTTGCTCCTCACTGCGACTCTTCCGGGCCTCTTGTTGGTTGGGTTTCTTCCCAGGCGGTCAAAAGAATTCCTCAATCTCGGCGCAACAAAAGCCAACTCGAGGTGTATTAGGCAATGAGCGGGATTGAGGGAGTCCTCGAGAAAGCCCAGATTTCTTTACCACCTGAACGAAAGACCGATCTAAAATCACGACCACTGGTTGATCCTTGAAGGGGAACCCATGGATAAGATCAGCGCCGGGATCGATTTGGGAACTACGAACTCGTGTCTCGCTGTGTTGCAAGGCGACCGTCCGGTTGTCATCGCCAATGATACCGGCGATCCGATCACGCCTTCCGTCGTGTCGATCCAACCTGACGGTGTCATCGTCGGTAAGAAAGCCCGCAGCTTTCTGCTGACGCACCCGGCCAACACGTTTGTTTCGATCAAACGCAAGATGGGCGAGCGCTACACCCGGACCGTACTCGGCAAGGAGTATACGCCGGAAACCGTCTCTGCCCAGATCCTTTCCCACATGAAGCAAGCCGCGGAACGCCGGCT
>JBGQLF010001338.1:0-3331 GCA_041499985.1 Gemmataceae bacterium | reverse complement strand
CTTGCCGTCCCGTTTCTCCGCTTGTACGTGTACCTGGTCGCCCTCCTTGAGATCTTCGAGTTTGCCCGTTCCTTGATCCTTGGTGATCTGCACCTCGCTCGGTACCAGGAACATCGTTTCAGTTTCCTCGCCGGCGGTCCGGCCTGGGCTGATCACAATAATTTCTCGCTCCGTCAGCGAAACGCGACGCAGGATGCCGCTGATCGTATCGCCGCCAGGCGAAGGCGTTGCAGGCGCCGCCGGTCGCGCTCCAGCGACGTTGATAAGCGTAGCGATCCGCCGGCCGTCGCGCAACTCGTAGAACACGTGCGCCCGTTTGCCGGGAGCCAGTTCACTAATCTGGCCGCGTTGTTGGCCGAAGAGCACTTGCGTGTCGGTTCCCAGCTGGAAGGACAGCGCCAGGCCGCGCGCTCCCCGACTGCGCCCTTCCACGATCAGCTCTTTTCGGTCGGGATCGACGCGGGTGATGAGGCCGCGGATCTCGTCAGCAGCGCCCGGAAGCGCTACAAGTAACGTGGTCAGGAATGTCCAGGCCATCGACTTTGCAGACATGGGGATCCTCCTCTGTCGGGCGATCCTGCTGGAGGCGAGCCGGGAGCGGCGCTCCTGGCTCGTCGAAGACATGGCGCTTATCTTATGGGACTAGCAAATGCAGTGCCAGGCTGGCTCGCTGGCCTGCCGAGCTCAGATCACGGTCCCATCCGGCACCGCCGTTCCCCGGGGGAGAACAACGATGCCCTCGCGGATGACGTAGATGTCACCCTCCTCTTCCTCAACATTGCGGCGATTGGTGATCCGCACGTTTCGGCCAATGCGGCAATCCTTATCCACAATGGCGCGCTCGATCACGGTATTGTCGCCCACGCTGAAGCTCGGGTGGCCGCGGCGCTCATTCTCCAGGCGTTCGGTGTCGGTCTCGAAGCGGTCGGCGCCGATGATGACGCTCTCACGGATCGTCACCTTATGACCGATGCGGCTGCGGACGCCGATCACCGACCGCTCGATGCGCGTGTCCGGATGGATCACGCAGCCATCGCTGATGAGGCACTGGTCCAGGGTCGTCCCACTGACCCGCGAGGCCGGGAGAAAGCGCATGCGTGAATAAATGACCCCTTCGGGGCTGTAGAAATTGAACGGTGGATTATTGCTGGCCAGGGCCAGGCTGGCCTCATGATACGATTTGACCGTTCCCAGGTCTTCCCAGTAGCCATCGAACAGGTGCGCGTAGACCCGGTGTGTGTGGATGCTGCGCGGAAAGATCTCCTTGCCGAAGTCGGTCGCCAGGGGACGGGCATTGAGCAGCTCGTAGAGAACGTCGCTGCGGAACAGGTAGATGCCCATGCTCGCCAGGTAGTGACGTCCCCGACTGGCCGCGCCGCGGCGCTCCAGCCATTCCGCGGACATCCGCACCGGCTCCAACTGCTCGTCGGTCTGCGGCTTCTCCACGAAGCCACTGACGCGCCCGGTGTCATCGAGGCGCAGGATACCGAGGCCCGACGCCTGGCTTTGCGAAACCGGCAAGACCGCGATCGTCACATCGGCCTTGTTATCGTGGTGCGTCTTGAGAAGGTGGCGGAAGTCCATGCGGTAGAGCTGGTCGCCGGATAGGATTAGGACCTCGCTGACGTCGTCTTCGCGCACATAGCGGATGTTTTGGCGCACGGCGTCGGCGGTACCCTGGTACCAGTCGGCGGCCTCGTTCGTCTGCTGGGCGGCGAGCACCTCGACGAAGGCCCGGCTGAACGGGTCAAACTTGTAGGTGTTGGCGATGTGGCGGTGCAGGCTTACGCTGAGGAACTGCGTCAAGACATAAATGCGCGTCAAGCCGCTGTTGATGCAATTGCTAATGGGGATATCAATGAGGCGGTACTTGCCGGCGATCGGAACCGCCGGCTTGCTGCGCAGCTTGGTCAACGGATAGAGCCGGGTGCCGCGCCCACCACCCAGGATCAGGCTGAGAACCTCCTGCATGCGAAGCCTCGTATCTCGGAGTTGTCGGTACCTCGGAGCATCGGGCTTATGGTATCACAACGTTCGGTAAAAGGGGAAAGAGGAATTGTGGAAGAACTGTCAAGTTGTGGCGCGCGTGCGTTTTCAGCCCGTCCCGGCACCGTGCAGGTAGCGGGCCAATTGCTCGGCCAGCAAGGCAGCTTGTTCCGTGCAATCATTGAGGGCAACGCCCCGGTAGGCATTGCCGCCCAGGAACAAGCCGGGATAGCGGGCGCTGCGTGCTTCGATCTCGGCGACGCGCTCCAGATGGCCAAGGTGATACTGGGGAATCGCCCGAGGCCAGCGCACGATCCGGTGCAGGAGAGGAGCCGCGCGAACTCCCATGGCCAGCTGGATCTCGGCACGTACCGCGGCCAGTAGGCGCGCGTCGTCCCAATCGACGATCTCGGGCCGATGCCAGCCGCCGCACAGGGCTCGGAGCAATACGGTGCCAGCCGGGGCGCGATCTGGAAAGATCGATGAGCACCACTGCACGCCCAGGACATCGCGGCGCGTCCGCTGCGGAGCGATGTAGCCGAAGCCGTCGACGTGGGTGGGCACCTCGGCCAAGCGGTACGCGAGCCCCACGACGACGACGCGGTTGTAAGCGATGCTGCCGATTTGTTGGGCTAGCTCCGGGTCGACCTCGGCCAGGATTTCCGCTTGTTGGTAGGCTGGGCAAGTTAACGCCACGGCATCGGCGGTCCAACGATCCTGGCCCTCGCCGTGGACCACCCACGCGGGCCGGGCCGAAGTTGGAGAGACGGTCCGTTCCAGTCGCCGCACCCGCACACCCACGAGGGGAGGCTGCCTTAACTGGCTGCTCACGGTCTCGATCAGGAGCCGCAGGCCCTCACGAAGGGACCACATCTTGGCGGGGCGCTGCCCGGGCTCTCCGCGCGCGACTGCCTCCGCTCGCCGTTGACGCGCACTTTGGGACATCCCTTTCAAGACACTGCCGTACTCCGCCTCCAGTGCGGCGATGCGTGGGAAGGCAGCCCGGAGGCTGAGCAGGGCCGGATCACCCGCATGGATGCCGGTCACGAGCGCATCGGCGAGCAGGTCGGCGGCTTCCGCTCCCATTCGGCGGCGGGCAAAGGACGCAATCGATTCATCACCCGCTTGGCGTCGCCGAGGACGAAAGCGCTCTGCCAGGACGCTGAGCTTGCCCCGCCAGCTCAGCAAGTCACTGCGGAGAAAAGATCCCAGGCTGTGGGGAAGTGGCCGCAGCTTGCCTTCCCAGAACAGATAGCGATTGCGTGCGGCGGCTTCGCTAGCGGGAACAAGATTCTTTTCCAGCCCGAGGTCGCGGCACAGCGCCAGCGTAGCAGGTTTGGTGTCG
>JBGQLF010001337.1:0-3331 GCA_041499985.1 Gemmataceae bacterium | reverse complement strand
CGATCGACGAGATGTGCAACCGGTACTACGCAGAGTTGTTCGAGCAACTGAGCGACAAGGACCAGCGTTGTGTCATCCGGGCAGTGGGCCTGTTGGCTCGTCTCATGCGGAGCCGCCGTTGCGCACCGGACCGCCGGCGACTCTGCTGCGAGACGCCGCCGTTGTCCAGCCAGAGAGGCAGGCGCACGAAGCCACGCAAGGCCGGTAAGGAGGGTTCGAAATGAACCCGGCAGGTTGTGGATGCGGCGAGAAACCGCAAGCACAGTGCCGGCCAGCGGCGGAACAATCGCCGCCGGCGATACGGGCGCTCAGCACGGCGATCACCTGGCGTGACGTGCTCGGGGGGTGGGGCGTCCGGTGGGGATTTCGCCGGATGCGCTACCTGATCCCACCGGGCCTGTACTGGATCGGGCAGCCGGATGCGAACTCCCCGGTCTTGGTCACGGCCAACTACAAGCTGACCGTCGACACGGTCCGGCGTTCGTTGACCGGCCTGAACGTCTGGCTGCTGGTGTTGGACACGAAAGGCGTGAACGTGTGGTGCGCCGCGGGCAAGGGGACGTTCGGCACTGAGGAACTCGTCCGCCGCATCCAGGCGGCCAGCCTGGCCGGTATCGTGCAGCACCGCAAGCTCGTGTTGCCGCAGTTAGGCGCCGTTGGCGTGGCCGCGCACGAGGTGAAGCGCGCGACGGGCTTTGCGGTCCACTACGGTCCTGTTCGGGCAAGCGATATCCCGGCTTATCTCACCGCGGGAATGCGGGCCACGCCAGTCATGCGCCGCGTGACTTTCCACTGGAAAGACCGGCTGACGGTAGCGCCCATGGAGATTGTCGGGGCGTTCAAACCCACTCTGGTCATCCTGGCGGTTCTGGCCTTGCTGGACCTTGTTCTCCATCACCGGGTGACGCCCCATCTCGCCATCGACATGACCCCGTTCCTCGCCGCAATTCTGACTGGCGGCCTGCTGACGCCCCTGCTCCTTCCTTGGCTCCCGTCCAGGATCTTTGCTCTCAAGGGGGCTGCAGCGGGCCTGTTGTTGGCGGCTGCCCTGCTGCTGTTCTTGCCCATGGGTATCGTCGAAGGGGCGGGTATCGCACTTCTTGTTTTGGCGATCACGGCTTACATGGCCATGGCGTTCACCGGCGCCACCACGTTCACCACCCTCGCCGGGGTCCGACTCGAAGTCCGCTGGGCGTTGCCTTTCATTCTGATTTCGGCGGGCGCCGGCGTGATTCTCCGGGTGGCTGGAGCTTTCATCTAGGCGGAGGAACTTGTGCGCTACTTATTGAACGGTCATTCCCTCCACCTGATCCCCGAACTCTGCAATGGATGCGGCCGCTGCGAGGAGGTTTGCCCCCATGGCGTGTTTTCCGTAGTCCAGCGAAAAGCCGAAATCGTGAACCGTGATGGCTGCATGGAGTGCGGCGCCTGCCGTATGAACTGCGCTACCAACGCAATCTCGGTCATGTCGGGTGTCGGCTGCGCCCAGTTGGTCATTAACTCGATGTGGCGGCGCGGTGGTTCCCACGCCGCTTGCGAGTGTCGCTGAGGGCCCCTTAACGATGAGCTTCCTGGAGGATGTCCGGCTTGTTTCGGAAGAACTGGAGCGCTACTACAGGGAATCCGCCTCGGGCGACCTGCGCGTAGTTCATCAGCTCCCAATGCGCGAGATCGTGAAGGAACTGGATCTCCAGGCTCATCTGGAAAAAGGAGCGCTCGGCGGCGACGCCCTCGCGGAGTTCTTCCGCCGCTATCTAAGCCTGACCGTCCGGCTACATCATCCGGGCAGCCTGGCGCACCAGGTCGCCGCGCCCCATCCGGCGGCGGCGCTGGCAACGCTGGTCGAGGGCTTCACTAACAACCCCATGGCCATTTACGAGATGGGCCCCGCGGCGGCGAGCATCGAAGTCTTCGTCGTCGACTGGCTCCTGTCGAAGGTCGGATGGACCGGCGCCCTCGATGGAGCCCCGGACGAACAGGGCGCGTCCGGCGCGGGCGGCGTGCTGACGCATGGCGGCTCGCTCGCTAATCTGACCGCCTTGGTCGCCGCGCGCAGCCGTTTCGACAGCACCGCCTGGACCAAGGGATGCCGGGGTGATCTGGCTTTGGTTGCTTCCGAGGACTGCCACTACTCCGTGGCCCGGGCGGCGGGCATCATGGGAATCGGAGAGGAGAACGTGTATGCCTGGACCGTCGGTCCTTCGCGGAACGCGACAAGTGAGGAGATCGGGAAAGCGTTGGACCGGGCTTGCGCCGGCAAGAAACGGCCGTTTGCCCTGGTCGCCAACGCCTGTAGCACGGCGACCGGGCGTTACGAGCCGCTTCGCGAGATTGCCGGGATCTGCCGCGAGCGGGGAATCTGGCTGCACGTGGACGGCGCGCACGGCGCGAGCGCGCTACTCAGCAGCAAACACCGGTGGCGACTGGACGGCGTTGACCTGGCGGATTCGCTGACTTGGGATGCGCACAAGCTCCTGCGCACGCCGGGACTGTGCACCGCGTTGCTGGTACGGGATGCGAGGGCGCTCGACGCCGCGTTCCATCAGGATGCGAGCTACCTCTTTCACAGCAAGCAACAGCCGGGATTCGATTCCCTGCACCGCACGGTCGAATGCACCAAGGCCGCCCTCGGCTTGAGGCTCTTCACTGTCCTTGCGGCCCTGGGCGAGAGGGGCCTCGCCGCCTATGTCGAGAGACAGTTTGATCTCACGGCCGAGGCCTACAGACTCTTTTGCGGCATGCCTGGTCTTGAATGTCCCGTGGAACCGCAGTGCAATATCCTCTGTTTTCGCGTGGCGGGCGATGATGCTGTGCAGTTGCGCGTGCGCGACAAGCTTCTGGCTGACGGCGATTTCCACCTTTCCACCGCCGTGGTCGGAAATCGCCGGTACCTGCGGATTGTCGTTATGAGTCCCGAAACCAAGCTGGCCGACCTGCGGCGACTGGCCGTCCGGGCCCTGGAACTCGCGGAGACGGACAAGCCCTGAACAACCGGCGCTAGCCGGTGATCGGCTATGAGGCTGGGCGGGACGCCGGCCGGCAAGACAAAGCCGGCGGAAAGCGACAAATGACCGAAAATCGACGTGACCACGAGCAACCCGCCGCGGTTGCAGAACTGGGCTGGCGTTACCACCACGTTGGGATACCTTACGCATCCCCTCATCTCGAAGAGAAACACCTCGACCATCTCGGCGTGCATGTCCGTGGCTTTGAGACTAGCCCATACGGAATTGAGTGGATGCGCTTCGAGCCCCACTGTCGCGTGCCCGACCTTGTCAGGACCGTGCCCCACGTTGCGTTTGCGGTGAATCATCTCGACCAAGCGCTCAGG
>JBGQLF010001336.1:0-3332 GCA_041499985.1 Gemmataceae bacterium | reverse complement strand
GTTCCTCCCGCGCTGGCGTGCCGGGCTTGGCGATGTCGTCGCGATTCGCGTTACGATTACTCCGCGCTGCTGTCACAGTTCCAGTCGTCGGGCATATAGCCGCGCACATACTTCCACAGGCCGACCTCGATCAGCTCTTCTTGCACCTGTTCGGGAGTCGGATCATCCAAGGTCTGCGCCACTTCCTGGAGCAAGAGGAGGGCCAGCAGGCGGCGAGCCCGACTCACCTGCTTGCGAAAGGCCGCGGCTTGGATAGGCCGGCCGATGCGTTCGCTGGTGCGCGCCGCCAGGGTCGCGGTGTCATCCTCGGGATGGTCGGCGGACATGCGCAGGACCGTGTAAAACAGGTTCCCCGGAGATTGGCGCTCGTGGCGCGCCAGGGCGCGGCAGGCCCGGCCCAGCAGGCAGCGGCGCCACTGGTCCACCCATTCTTGCTCCGCCGCGCTCTGCGCCGCGTCATCGGCGAGGCTTTCGAACAGGCCCGAATCGCCGGGGTTCTCGACTTGTTTGCGGCGCAAAAAGTTGCGGGCGGCGTTGCGCACCGCCGTTTTCAAGTAATCGCGAAAGCGACCGCGATCGTGGCAGGCTCGAAAGAAACCGTGCCGGACGACGCGCACGAAGAAATCCTGCGCCACCTCTTCGCGATCATGGCAGTTCGGGATGAGCGCCGCCAAGTAGCGTTGGATGGCCGGGGAATAGCGCAGAACGAATTGAGACGGGTCGTGAACAACGGACCAGACAGTGGTAATCTCATTGAGACGAACGATTGGCCCGGGCGATGGCCTCTTCATCGATGAAATCCTCAGAGACGTGATTCGAACTCCTCCTTGATTCTATCCTAGCCATTCTTCTCACGGCAAGCCCTGGCTGCTTCTGGCGCTCCGCCACGTGAAGTTTTTCCCCAGGCCAGGCTTATTCGTGCCGCAGCGCCTCGATCGGATCCATCAAGGCCGCGCGCCGCGCAGGATAAGTCCCAAACACCAGTCCCACCGCCACGGAAACGGCGAACGCCAGCACCGGCGACCAGGCCTGGATGATTGTCGGCAGAGCGAAGAACCGCGTGACCAGATGCGACAGCCCGATGCCCAACCCCACACCCACGAAGCCTCCCAGGCTCGACAGCGCGGTGGCTTCGGTCAGGAACTGCCAGGTGATGTCGCGCCGCTTGGCCCCCAGCGCCCGCCGGATGCCGATCTCGCGCGTGCGCTCGGTGACGGTGGCCAGCATGATATTCATGATGCCGATGCCCCCGACGAGCAGCGAAATCGAGGCAATGGCGCCCAGCACCAGGGTGAAGATGCGCTGCGTCTTTTCCGCTTTTTCCAGGAGGTCCAGCGGTACCGTGATCGCCGTGTCTTTCTGCGCGTGATATTGCTCGAGCACTCCCTGGATGATCTCCGCGGTCTTCTTGACGTTCTCCATCTTGTCCACGGTCACGGTGATCTGGCTGATCTCCAGTCTCTCGAACTGCCAGGTGCCGGCCCGGTGATACGTGATCACCTTGCCGAAGCGCGCCCGATCGGTGGCAAAGGGAATATACACATCGCGATTGTAGTCCTGATTGGCCAGGCTGCTCCCGACTCCCAGGGTCGGGGCGCGCCCTTCCGTCACACCCACGACTTGATAGTAATGCTCTTCGCCGATGCGAATGGCTCGGCCGAGCGGATCATCCACGGGAAACAGCTTCTCGGCCGCCTCGGCACCGAGCACGGCCACATTGGCAAAGCGCTGGTCATCCAGAGCGGTGAGGAAACGCCCCCGGCTCAGGTGCAGGCCATTCATCGCCAGGAAGTTGGGTGTGACCCCCACCACGCGCCCCTCCAGTTTGCGGTCGAGGTAACGCAGGTCCTTGCGAAACTCGCGCATCGGGGTGATCGACGTCACCGTCGGAATCGTGGTCTGGATCCGCTCCAAATCACTGCGGGTCAGGCCGTACGTCAGAATGCCCTCCGCCTTTTGCTTCTTGTCGTCGTCGATGGGCTTGATGCTGCGCACCAGGATCGTGGTTGCTCCCAGTTCCTGAAGCTGCCGAATCGCCTCAAATCGCGCAGCTTCGCCGACCGCCAACATGACGATCACCGAGGCCACGCCCAGCACGATGCCGAGGATCGTCAGGACCGAGCGCAGTCGATGCGCCACAATGCTCTTGATGCCGAGTCGCAGGATGTGGCGGGCGCGTTCAAAGAACATCGGCAGGGCCCACGGCGGGGACGGGTTGGAAACACGATGCTGTCACCGCGGCTCACGGCCCTCCTTTGGCAGGCGGAGTTGCGGGAGACGAACTCGATTCGGGAGCAGGAGCTTTCGCCGCGGTGTTGGCTTTGCCTTCGCTGGCTTTCGCTTCCGCCGCGCTGCGGGCGCGGGCATCGAGCGTTACCAACTCGCCGGCGCTCAGGCCCGTCTTGATCTCGACAAACTTCTCGTTGTTGTCGCCGACCGTCACGGCGCGGCGTTCGATCCCGTGCGCGCCCACGAGATAGCAGTAGTGCTTGCCTTCGCGCTCGGTCACAGCTTGCACGGGGACCATCAAGACGTCCGTCAAGCGCTGGATGTGGATCTTGACCTCCGCCGTCATGCCCGGCTTCAGGCCGGCGTCCGTCGGAAGGTCGTCGATCTTCACGATGGTCACATATTCCTTGACGGCCCGTTCATCCCAGTACCCTTCCGAGTGGGCCAGGGTCGCGACCCGTTCGACGGTACCGTGCAGCACCTTATCGGGATAGGCCTCCACCTGGATGTCGGCTTTCTGTCCCAGCTTGACCTTCTTCACCGCCGACTCATGGACCTTGACTTTCACTTGCATCAGCGAGAGATCGGGCAGGCTGAACAAGGTCTGCTGGAAGTGGACCATCGCTCCGACCTGTACCCGGCTACTCGGATCCCAAGCGCGATCCTTGGAGTAGACCAGGATGCCGTCCTGCGGGGCCTTGACAATACAGCGGTCGAGCTGCTTCTTGAGGCGTTCCAGGGCGTTCTTTTCCAGCGTCGCAGTCACCTGGGCGGCCTCCAGATCGCTCTGTGCTTTATCCACCGCGGCGGCCGTGCTCTTCCGTGTCCGCTCCAGCTCCCGCTTGGCATCCTCGGCCTTGGCTTGCAGCTCGACCTCTTTGCCTTTTTTCTCGAACTTTTCCAACACCATCAACTTGGCCTTGTCGCGTTCCAGGTTGTATTGCGTGCGCGCGACCTCCGCCTCTTTCTGGCGCAGCTGCTCCGGCGTGCCAAACCCTTTCTTGACGAAGCCGCGATAGTATTCGAGCTTTTCCTGAGCCTCCTGGAGTTCGCGTTCGGCCAGCTTGATGGCCCCCTGCTTATCCTCTAGATCAACTTTGTAG
>JBGQLF010001335.1:0-3339 GCA_041499985.1 Gemmataceae bacterium | reverse complement strand
TCTCTCTGATCGAGCGCACCACGCCGCAGTCGCGGCACGTCGCCGTCGCGGTGGCTAGCGGTTTCGATTGTCCAGTGCCGTCTTCGGCCGCGAACACATCCGACATCCATAGCGACGCCGCGAACAGAGCCACGGCGAGGCATATCACCGCCGTTTCCGCGCCGCCCAGATAGCGGGACAGGAACGCGCAGGCGCAACTCCGGCCCGATTTCACCGCCGCGGGCGCTGCGCTCATTCGGGGATGCTTTGCAGGTAATACAATGCAGTGAGGAGCGTGCTGGGGCGTCCGAGCGGGCCGAGCCAGCGGTCGAAGATGGCCTCGATGTCGCCGCTGCGATACAGCGCGGCCAGCGACCGGTCGATCGCCAAACGGAAGTCCGGATCGCCCCGCGCCAGTACCAGGGCGTACGGTTCAACCGAGAAGTCCTCGTCCAGTACCCGGAAGTTGCTACCATCCTTGGCGGCCAGTCCCAGTCCGAGCAGCAGCACTCGGTCGGATGCGTAGCCGTCCACTGTACCCTGCCGCACTTTGGCGATGCCCTCCTCGGGCGTGTCTACCGGGACGACGACGGTACCGAGCATGCGGGTCTTGAGCGCCGCTTGCAACGCGCTAGCGGTGGTTGTGGTCGGCACCACCGCGATCTTTTTACCGTTCAGATCGGCCAAGCGCAGCATGTCCGAGTTGCCGCGCACCAGGACACTGGCCCCATCGACGAAAGTCATCAGGCTGAAATCCACTTCCTGCTGGCGGGACAGGGTCCAGGTGGTGGTCCCGCATTCGATGTCGACTTTGCGATCGCGCACCGCGGGGATGCGCTCCTGTAGCTTCAGCGGAACCCACTGGATGCGCAGGCGGGGGAGCTTGAGCTGCTGCTGAATGCTTTGCGCCACGTGCTTGCACAGCTCCACCGAGTATCCTTGCGGCGTGCCGCCGTCGATGTAGGAGAAGGGCGGGGAGTCCTGCAGGTGGCCCAGGCGGATCACGCCGCTGTTCTGGATTGCAGCCAGGGTGCCGCCGCCGTCGGCATGGGCGATGGCCAAGGGAAATGTCAGGACCAGAGCGATGGCGATGCGTTTCATAGTTGGCGAGCGGGTCTGAGAGTTGGTCGACAGTGACAGTCGGCATGATACTCCGCAGCGCAAGAGGCAGTGCCGCGCCGCCAGAGCAGCCCTGGGCGATACCTCGCCGGCAGTTGCATTGCGTTCGGAGATGGCGGTAGGCTTGGACCTTGTGCGCGGTAGGCAAAGAACAGCGATGACGGTCTCGCATCACTCCGCTAGAACTCTGCTGCTGGCTCTGGCCGCGACTATCGCATCGGGTTGCGCGTCAACGCGGCTTGTCAACACCTGGCAGGACCCCAAGTACTCGGGCCCGCTTCTGACTCGAATCATGGTCATCGACGTGACCAGGCAGGCCGGCATCCGTCGCACCTTCGAGGACCAGGTTGTCCAGCAGCTCGAGGCCAAAGGCGTGCGGGCCGTTGCCAGCTACACGCTTATTCCCGAAGAAGGCGAGGTGCCGAAGGAGCGCTTGGCGGAAGCCGTCAAGGAGTCAGGCGTAAACGGCGTGCTCGTTACGCGCCTGGTGAAGGTGGAGGTCCAAACCCAGGTTTACGCGGGCCCCTATGTCGGCCCGCCCTACTACGGGTTCTACGGGTACTACTCCTGGGCCTGGGTTGGCCTCTATGATGCGCCGCAGGTGTACGCATATAACGTGGTCATTGCAGAGACCAACTTGTTCGACGCGGCCAACGACACGCTGATCTGGTCGGGCACCACCGAGACGTTCCCGCCTCGCGATGTGAAGAAGGGCATCACAGCGTTTGCCGCGGTCATCATCAACGCGCTGATGGCCAGCCACATCATTTG
This sequence comes from Gemmataceae bacterium, assembly GCA_041499985.1. Classification (GTDB taxonomy): domain Bacteria; phylum Planctomycetota; class Planctomycetia; order Gemmatales; family Gemmataceae; genus JBGQLF01. The sequence continues at coordinate 1,470 of JBGQLF010001335.1, read as the reverse complement.
ACCGGTGGCGTCGGGGCGCTGTCGTCCAGCTCCAGCTCCTTTTCTTGTTCCTCGAGCGTCTTACGGTGCGGCGTCTCGCCCGTGTCGTCCGCTGGCGGATTGCCGTCGTAGATCTGGTTGCGCCGCAGTTGCAGGTAGGCGTCGCGCAAGAACGAGTACCTGTCCACCGCTGCCACATCGAAGAACTGGTCCGCGCCCAGCAGATTCGACCGAAAGTTGATGACGCGGACTCCGAGTACGACGTAGTTACCGGGCGGATGGGGAAAGAGATAGAACTCCGGATCGGTGAAATAGTCTCCGATCAGCCCGACCCCGTCACGAGCCGAGCTCGGCCCGATAAACGGCAGCACCAGGTAGGGGCCGCTCTTGAATCCCCAGACGCCGAGGGTCTGCCCAAAATCTTCGTTATGTTTGTCGAGACCGAGCCGGGTCGCCACGTCGAAGACGCCGAAGAAGCCGATCGTGCTGTTGATCAGCACCCGCCCCGCGTCGCTCGCGGCGTGCCCCACCTTGGCCTGAAGCAGGTCGTTGATGGCCGTAGTGACGTCCAAAAAATTATGGAAGAAGTTGCTGACGCCGGTGCGAACGGGGACCGGCGCGACCGCCTTATAGCCCTTGGCGATCGGCTTGGTGACAGCCGAGTCGACGGCGTCGTTGAACTTGAACACGCTGCGGTTGAAGGGCTCGTAGGGGTCGCGCGGGTTGGGGCCCGTGGCGCAGGCGGCGAGCGCAGCGCACAGGGTGAACAGCGCCGTAAAACGCCAGGCGCGCAGGATAGGGAGCATCCGTCCGGTCGTTGTTATTGGACGCGGGATTATAGCAACCGCCGTCTCGAGGGACGCCTGGGCGCCGTTGCAATCGGCATGCGCATGCTTCAGCATATGCCGCTTCGCGGCGACAAAACGCGCGGCGATGCGAATTCAGCAACTAGAGGAGCAGCGGACATGGATTTTGGCATTCGTGGCAAGTCGGCCTTGGTGTGCGCTTCCAGCAAAGGCCTGGGCAAGGGGTGTGCGCTGGCGCTGGCCCGGGAGGGCGTGAATTTGATCCTGGTGGCGCGCGGCAAGGAGGCGCTGAATGCGACCGCCGAAGAGATTAGACGTGAGACCGGCGTCAAGGTCGTCGCGGTACCGGCAGACATCACCGCGCCGGAAGGACGTGCGGCGGCGCTCGCTGCCTGTCCCCAGCCCGACATTCTGGTGAACAACGCGGGCGGGCCGCCGCCGGGCGATTTCCGCGAGTGGGACCGGGCAGTCTGGGTCAAGGCGCTGGACGCCAACATGCTCACCCCCATCGAGCTGATCAAGGCCACGGTGGACGGCATGATCGCACGCAAGTTCGGGCGCATCGTCAACATCACCTCCAGCGCGGTGAAGGCGCCCATCGACATCCTCGGCTTGTCCAATGGGGCGCGCAGCGGGCTCACTGGATTTGTGGCCGGTCTTGCGCGCAAAACCGTACCCCATGGTG
>JBGQLF010001334.1:0-3339 GCA_041499985.1 Gemmataceae bacterium | reverse complement strand
GGTCGGCGGGCTCATGCGGATCCTCCCCCGAGGGGGTTCGGCAGGTGTTTCGCTTCCGGAACCTCCGGTCGACTTTCCCCGGACCAGGTTCGGGTATATGGTAACACAGTAGCAAGACGAAGAGGAAAGGTATGACGCGTGGGGGGGCGCCATGGAAGAACAGAATCCGGTCCAGCTGGGTCCGCCAGCCGATGTGGAGCAGGTGTTTCGGGACTACGCCCCGCGCATCTACAACCTGGCCCGGCGCATGCTGAGCAATGACGCCGACGCCGAGGATGTGACCCAGGATGTCCTTCTCAGGGTCATGCGCAAGTTGGACACCTTCCGCGGCGAAGCGGCCTTTCCGACCTGGCTGCATCGGGTCACCGTGAATGCCGCTTTGGGACATCGGCGGAAACAGGCGGTGCGGGAAGTGCATCGGGTGCGCGATCCTCTGGATGAGTTCCTCGAGGACGGCAGCCATGGCGGACCGGTGCGCCGCTGGGCGGTGGGTCCCGAACAGGAGATCCTGGACCGCGAAACGCATCAGTTGATCGAGAAAGCCATTGCGGAATTGCCGGAGATCTATCGGGATGTGTATGTGCTGGCCGATGTTGAAGGATTGTCGAATCAAGAGATCGCTGATATGCTCGGCCTGAGCACCGCGGCGGTCAAGAGCCGCTTACACCGCGCGCGCTTGCTCATGCGCAATGCCCTGGCTCCGCACTTTGAGGAGGTGCCGGCATGATGACCTGCCGTGAACTCGCCGAACTCCTCATCGATTTCCTGTCCGGGGAGTTGCCGCCGGATGAAGAGGTGCGCATCCGCCAGCACCTCGAACGCTGTCCCCCCTGCGTCACCTACTTGGAGACTTACAAGCTCGTGATCATCCTGTCGCGGCGCCTGCCCTGCGCGCCGATGCCGCCGCAGATGGTGCAGCGCCTGCACGCCGCCCTGCACCAAGTAGGTCGCGAGCAGCCTCCCTCGGGAGACTGTGCTCAGCCCTGAGAATCTCGGGCAAGTGCGCAGAACGCACTCGTCCGAGGCTCAAGGCGAAGGAATAATAGAAGAGCCGCAACCCGGAAAGGGCGGCCTCAGAGACCAACATTAACCCGGTCCCCGGGCGCCGTCGTGGTGAGCGTGGTTTGACTGGCAGAGGCATCGTCCGTCACGGTCGGTACTAGTCCGCCGCCGCCGAAGATGCCTTTCAGTTCTTCCTGCTGGATTTCCTCCAAAACGGGCAGATCTTCAATCTTGATGCGGGGCATGAACGGTTTCCTCAATCGGGTTTGGAGAGCCCGTCACACACGCTGTGCGGCGGGCTGGCTGAAGTAAGTATAGCGGATCGCCGCCGACAAAGCTGTGACGGAGATCACCTATTCCTGGTGATCTTTCTCACAAGATCCCTGTGGCTTGCCCGGCTCAGAGGCCGAGCCGGAAGCGTCCGCGACGGGTGTTGGCGGCCTCGTCGCGGACGCTTCCGGCTCGGCCAAACGGAGGCAACGACACCTACAGTCTCACGTCCACCTGCGCCTTTTGGATCTGCTCGCGCAGCCACGAGCGGAACAATTCCTGGCGGATGGCGTCCGCAATGCCGGCATCGAGCTGTCCCAGGAGAATCTCTTCCACCTTGATTAGGTGGTATCCCATGTCGGTCTTCACGGGCCCCACCACCTGTCCTTTGCGAGCATTGAAGACCGCCGACTCGACGGCCGGACTCAGACTCTTGCGGTGTACCACCCCCAGGCTGCCGCCGCGTGGCCGTGACTCGTGGTCCAGGGAATGCTGGCGGGCCAGGGCGGCAAAATCGAGTTCCTCTTCCTGGATCTGGCTCAGAAGTTCTTGAGCGGCACTCTCCTGGGCGACCACAAGATGCGCCAACCGGGCTCGGTCGTAACGCGTGCGGTGCTCGGCAAAGAACTGCACCACCCGTAGCGGGGGCCCTTGAGCCGCTAGCTTTTGTTGCAGCAGCTCCTGCTCCAGGTTGGCTTCCAGGTCGTCGACGGTCATCTGGTGATCGGCCAGCCAGCGGTGAGTATCACCGGCCTTCGTCAATTTCGCCCGTCGTCGAAAGAGGTCCGCGGCCTGCTGGAGCTCGGGCGTACTCACCGTAAGGCCGGCTCGACGTGCCGCCTGCGCCACGACCTTCTCCCGCACCGCATCTTCGATCAGGGCCTTGAACTTGCCACTGCGCCGGCCCACTTGCAGCAGTTCCTGCAACGTCAGAGGTTCTCCTTGTACCGTAGCGACGACCGTTAACTTCCAATCCGCCATGGATCCAGACTCCCTCAAGAAGGCCGTACCGAGTTGACGCTCGACGCTGGCGAACTTCCTCCCCCCGGTGCATTCGATGGCTCGTCTTATGCTCCTGGTGCGCCTCGCCGCCGTCAAGGGGAAAGCGGGCCGTTGAAGCGCTTCGCCGCTTCGCCCCCGGACGTCCTGCAATCCCGGGATCGTCCGCCGAGGACTCGAAACGGGTTTTGTAACCGAAGATCGGCCCGATAGAATGAAGTTCGTAGTTAGCGAGGAAGCGACTGATGGCACCAGAAGAATTGCTGACAGCTCTGCACGAACGGCCGTTCCAACCGTTCCGGATCCATCTCACGGATGGCCGAACGCTGGACGTTCGTCGTCCCGAAATGGTCCTGGCCGGCCGGCGTTCCGCCGTGATCGGTCTGCCTGCACCCGGCGCAGACGAACTGCTCTACGACCGCCGGGTCACGGTGGACCTCCTTCACATCGTCAGCCTGGAGCCGATCCAGACTCTTGCCGGACCTTCCAGTCCGTCCTGAATCTCGTGCCCGAGGAAACAGGAGGCCGGCGCTGGGTACGCACATGACTCCCATTTATCTGGACTACAACGCCACCACGCCGCTCGATCCGGCCGTTGTGGAGGCGATGCTCCCCTATTTGCAAACGCACTTTGGGAATCCATCGAGCACGCATGCTTTCGGCAAGACCGCCCACAGTGCGGTCGCCCAGGCCCGGCAACAGGTGGCCGATCTGCTCGGCGCGCGGCCGGACGAGATCGTCTTCACCAGTGGTGGAAGCGAGGCGAGCAATCAGGCGATCAAGGGGACGGTCTTTGCGAAACTACGAGGGATCTTCGGTCGCTGGGCCAAGGACGCCCACATCATCACCAGTGCCGTGGAACACCCAGCCACGCTCCAGCCTTGCGAGTTCCTCAAACGGCTGGGATGTCGCGTCACCATCCTTCCCGTGGATCGGTATGGCCGCGTGGATCCCGATGCCATCGAGAAGGCTCTCGAACGCCGGACCACGCTGGTCAGCATCATGCACGCCAACAACGAAGTCGGCACTCTCCAGCCGATCCGGGAGATTGCCGCGCGGGCTCACGCG
>JBGQLF010001333.1:0-3341 GCA_041499985.1 Gemmataceae bacterium | reverse complement strand
GCCGACCTTGATCCCGGCAAGCCGCGCTGCCTCGCGGAGCAGGGCCTTGGCCCAGGCGCGATCAAACACCCGAGACAGGCTTGCCTCGCGATCCGGGATATCGTGCAACTCCATGTTGTCGGGTGGTTGTTGTTCCCGCCGCCGCGTGCGCTGCGTTTCGAGACGCAAAGCCACATTGCGGGCGACACCGTACAGAAATGGCCGGAAACCGCCCGGCCGGTCGCGCTCCGCCCGCTCGAGGACCCCGTTCTGCTTGAAGCACTCGACAAAGACCTCCTGCACAGCGTCCTCGACGTCCGGCAGGCAGGACGGCAGGCGCCAGCGAGCCTTCAAATAGGCGCCAATCACGGGGCCGTAGCGGCGGGCGAACTCCTCCCGGCTGGGCGCGTTGCCCGCGGCCGCAGCCTGAATCACTGTCCAACACGTCGATTCTGGAGTTGCCATGAGCAGGACGGATCGTAGCAAGGTCGGGGGAACAGGTTCTTCCGTGGGCCCGAGGCGCATGGTAAGACGAACGCACACGAAAGTCCACCATTCCCTCGAAGCCGTTCGGAAGTGTTGCCGACGATGGCATCGGCTGTTCGAATGGAGCCTATTCCTTGGTCGGACTGACGGCGGCTACTTGCCTGCCGGTTGGGCGCCAAGTACCCTGGAAGCAGTGCTGCTTGTCAGGAGATCACCATGAGTCAGAAGATCGGATTTGCCGATGCCCTCGAGGCCGCTGAACAACTCGACCCGGACGCCCAGGCCGAATTGGTAGCGGTCTTGAGCCGCCGCCTGGCCGAGCGCGGGCGGGAGCGCGTGGCGGCTGTGGTAGCGCAGGCCCGGCGCGAGTTCGCCGCCGGGCAGTGCCAACCCATGACGGCGGCGGAATTAATGCGCGAGGCACGGTTCGGAGAGATGAGATATGGCACAATACGGTGAATGGAATCGCAAAGGGGCAACCCTTAGCGACGTAACGGCTCACAAGGAATATGGAGTGAGCCGCGACTTCATTGTGAACGGCATCCGAGCCGGCAAACTTGAATACCGAGAAGGATCGATGTGGGGCAACCCTTATCTCAAAGTTTTAAGGAGCCAGCTCGAACAGTACATCGTGGAACAACTTGGCTCGAAGCAGCTGATGGGCAGAAAGACTGAGGCAGAATTGCGCAAGGTCAACAAGGAGATTGCCGCGCTCAAGAAAAAACTGAAGGGGCTTCAAGCGCGCAAGGCTCAAATTGAGGCGGCAATCGAAGCATAGCGGACCGAACGAGGCGCTGTAGCGAACCACGGGCAGCCGCGAACCTGAGTCGCGGATTGCGCCAGACCCGGGAATGAAAGCCAGCAGGGCAGACAGCAACAGTCGGTTCAGGCAGGTGCGCTTCCTTGCCGGATTACCGCGCCTCTGAATCTTGGGGTGCCGGCTGATACGCTTGCGTTTCCTCCCCCGGTCGGCTCACTCCCGAGGGCAGCTGGGCCGGCCTAAAGTCAGCTCCTAACTCCGACAGTTCCAGCAAACCGCGGCGCTGGTAGCTGGCCAGGTCCTCCAGGATCACGCCGACCTCTTGATAGCGCTCCTCCCGCCGGCGGCCCATCATGCGGCGGATGAGGACGGCCAGCGGCAACGGGACCTGGGGCGCCACCTCGCTCAGCGAGGGCGCATCCTGCTGGGCAATCTGCACCAGGAGAGCGGCAGCCGAATTCTTCTGAAAGGGAAGCTGGCCGCTGAGCAGATAAAAGAAGGTCGTGCCCAGCGAGAAGATGTCGGAACGCTCATCGAGTGGCTCGCCCAGGGCCTGCTCCGGGGACATGTATTGCGGCGTGCCCAGCAGGATGGAACGCGGTGTCAGGCCGCCGTCGGACAGCTGCGACTGCTTGAGAAGGCCAAAATCGCCGACCTTCAACGTGCCCTCGGCCGTCAGCAACAGATTGTGGGGCTTCAGATCGCGGTGCAGGATGGAACGGCGATGCGCGTACTGCAACCCTTCGAGGGCCTCGCGAAACCAGCGTGCGGCCAGCTCGGGCAGTGGCGAGCCATGTTGCTTGTGCCAGCAGGCCAGGTCGCCGCCGGCCATGTATTCCATCGCCATCCAGGCCAGGGTGCCGCCGGTGCGCTCGGGCACCGCGCCTGCGGCGAGGATCTGCACAATGTGCCCGCAGCTGAATTGGGCCAGCACGACCGCTTCTTGCGTGAACCGGGCCAGGAGCTCGTCATCGGCCGAGCCTTCATGCGGAAACAGCTTCACCGCCACGGTTCGATTCAGGCTGAGCTGGGAGGCCAGAAAGACCTGGCTCATCCCACCCGTGACCAGCTTACGCTGGAGCCGAAAATCTCCACCCAGAACCAGACCGTCGTAGCCCGCCGGTCGATTGGCCGAACCGGCGGCTGTGCGATGGGGCGTCGCCTGGTTGGCTTCGCTCGAAATCGAGCGCGTATCCGCAGCGACGGTCTGAGCTTCGAGCAAATGGCCCTGCGCCAGGTGTGCGAAGGCTCGGCTCAAACGCTCGCGCAGCTCCGCAGCCAGGTCGGCCACGGAGCCACCCCGCAGATTGCCGCTGATGCGCAGGACGATGATGAAGTACGCGGGCTCGACGCGGGCTGTTTCCGGGCCCGGATCGAGGTACGTCGAGACTTGCACATCTTCGAGGTCGAAGCCATAGGCCGCCAGCGCCGCCGTAATGCAGGCCACCGTACCGGGATAATCGACACCGATGACCAGTATCTCAAAGGTGCTGGAGGCCAACGCCCGGACTTCCACTTCCACGGGATGCGGGCCGGCCAGATCGGCCAGCAGGCGAAGATGGCGGGCGATCTCCCCGGTCGAGTAGCGCTCGAAATAGACCGTGGGCAGACGGCGAAAATGCATGTCCACCAGGGCCGGGGCCACGTCCGGACATTGGCTGCGGACAAACTCGAACAGACTCAACATGCCTCCGTCTCCCTCTCGGTGCAGCGCGCAGTGGTTGGGGTCTTACTCGCCCATTCTCCTCTGGCCGCCTCCAACCGAACGAGACCCTATTCTGCCGCTTCTCCTCGGGCCAGGCAAGGTACGTGGGGGCGAATTGGCAACCCCTGGTCAGGTGGGCCCGAATCGGTTATGCTAGAGCGATCCTGGTTTGTGGCAAGGGGGCGAGGTGCACTTGGCGGCCCGGCAGCTACCATGAATTGCAACACGCTAGAACATCCCAAAGACGGCTCACCGATGGTCCTGGTCCCGGAAGGACTCTTCTTGATGGGACTGCCCGACAACAATTTCCTGGCTGAGGATGATGAGAAACCCCAGCGGCAGGTCTATCTGTCGGCCTTCTGGATCGATGTGTATCCGGTGACGAATGCCCGCTTTGGGTTGTTCCTGGCG
>JBGQLF010001332.1:0-3344 GCA_041499985.1 Gemmataceae bacterium | reverse complement strand
TGCCGCGTTCACGGCGTCGAACTCCGACACGCCCGCGGCTCAGACCGTGACCGACGGGACGACGGGGCAGTATTCGCTGGAGAACCTCGCCCTCGGCAGCTACAAGTTGCGGTTCCAAGCCGCCAACTTCGTCGAGATCGATCTGCTGCGAGGCGGCCGGCGCATGCCAATGGAAGACGATTGGCCGGACAGCCCGTATTACGTGCTCGTGTGCCGCAAGCCGGAGGCCCCGCACTGTACGGTCTGGCACGCCCATTTCCTGCGCCCGCTGCCGCCGATCCCGATTCCGCTCGCGCCGCCCGACCGGGACCTCACCTTGTCCCTCCAGCCGCTGGTCGAAGTGGTCTATGCGCGTTCCCATTACGAGCGCGACATCGACTATCGCCAACCCCTGCATCCGCCCCTGAGCCCGGGCGAGGCCGCCTGGCTGGAGGCGCGGCTGCGGCAACATCAAACGCCAACGTGAGCGCCGCCGAGGCGCGGAAAGGGCCTGTGGTGCGTGCGGAGGGCCGAAGCGGGGTTGGCTTGGGCCATGCCGGCAATCCGCACAGAGCGGGCGCTTCCGTCCACCGGCAACGCAGGTGGTACGGTGTCCGGGCGGCGATGGGACTCGATTTGGCGGTTTTTGGAAAGACCAGCCTGCTAGATGACGGTTTCACCCAATCGCCGCCGGCTCACGAGTGCCGAAGCGTCAGCGAGGGATTGACCGTCGCCCTCGCTGACGCTTCGGGTTTGTCCACGAAACGGTGGCGAAATGAGTGTCACAAGAAGCCCAGGCAGATTAACGCACAAACCAGGGTGAGGAAGGCCTGCTGCATTCTCGCCGATTGATCCGTGCGGATGCGCCCGCGGCCATAGCGATGCAACCAACTGAAGAAGCGCTCCACGACCCAGCGCACTTTGCCCAAGCCGCTGCCATGTGCCGCGCTGCGGATAGGAGGATCGCCAGGCCGGAGATTCCCAGAAGCCATAAGCCATGCGTCGAACAGGGCCATCAAACTGCCCAACGAGGATCCATTCTCCCGCATCCGGTAGGGTACCGTAGATCATCAACTTAGGACAATCCGTCGACGGCCTCGGTTTTTCGTCCTCGTTTGGGTTGATGTATCGCCCGATGTACTGGTTGGAACGGTGGCCAGCGGCTTCCACGGCGAAACGCCTCTTTCCCATCGCGTCGGATAAGATGAATTATGTGCAGTTGTTGGATAGGGTTCTGGAGAGACGTAAGCGACTCAGTTCAGCAGCAGCGGGGGCAGCTGCTCCTGGACGAGCGCGCTGTTTGAGCGGTTTTCTCTTGATCGGTTCGTTCCCAGGAGGGACCATTCAGCAACTGTTGCGGAGCGGCCTCTCCGCGGCGTGTGGTACGCAAGGTGGAGTGAGATGAATCTGGTCGCTACGGCTGGAAAAGAGTCCGACCATGAACCCACTCATCTACGGTCTTCAGTTCAAGGGTAAAGCCAGCCCCGCGAACGAAGCCGGAACTCTCTTGAAGGCAAGCACGACCGCGCTCAGTTGCGCGATCACGACCACGGTGGGTCCCGATGGCCTTGCCGCCGACCTTCAGCCAACCCAGGGCGGCCGCGCGTCCTTTGAGTCGGAGGTGCGAATCACCGGAGATACCACCTTTGAAGAGCAGGGAACAATTTTCTTTGGGAAGGGCCGCCTACACTTCCGCACGGTCGGCGAGGGCTATCGGGGAGCTAGCGCTGACCCAGGAGGAATCCAGAGATGTCCGAGCAACACACCTCTCCGTCCACGCCAACGCACCAACAACTCAAAATGGCCCTGAAGGCTTTCAAGAAACGCTTGAAGCTGATGCGCCTCGACGCGGAATCAGGCTTGGGTGGCGGTCCCATGAGCAGCGGCAAGGATTCCGGCATCGTTGCCATCACGCCTCCCAACGAGTATCCCGCGGCCGTGTGGGAAGAGTTGGCCAGGCAAGGCAAACTCAAGAAATCCGGGTATGGCACTTACGAACTACTTGAAGGGTAACTTTGCCTTCCCTTCGACTAAGCTTCCTTCGCCCTGCCATGAGCTGGAGAAGCTGGAGCAAGGGGCGCCGGTTTCTGAGCCATTCGCGTGAAATACTCCTCCAGACGGGGGACGCACACTTCGAGGCTGTAGCGCCGTTCTCTCCGCTGCCGTCCTGCGGTGCCCATCGTCCCCTTCCTCGGCGGCCGCTTCGTCGACCGGCCGGAGGTGTACCAGCAGGCCTCACCGATCCACCATGTCACCCCGAACAGTCCGACCTTCTTGTTCTTCCACGGCACGGCCGATCCGCTCGTGTCGGTCCAGCAGTCGCAGCGTTTGGCCGAGCAGTTGCGGGGGATTGGCGTTCCCGCCCAGGTGATCACGTTTGCAGGCGAAGGCCATGGGTTCACCGACGGGACCAACCAGAAGGCCAGCAGGCAGATGCTAGACTTTCTGGGCGAACACCTGAGGCGCTAGCCCCCGTCTGTGCAGTGACGAGTTAGCAGTGACGAGTTAAACGGAATAGTGCTTATCGGACGTTGAGAGGTACTTTCGTTGGGCTTTGCCCAGGCACGACCGGGGCGACCGCGCTGAGTGACAACGGAGTCCGAGATCTGGTATCGCGGCTGCCGTCTCCTGCAGCGCGAGGGGCGAGCGGATTGAAATTCGTTCGCAATGCCCTTCGCCTAGCGCACGGAAGCATCGCCGGACAGGAAGTTGACGCTACCAGGATGGCAACTGGCGAAGTTATGGACGGCAAGCGCCGCACTCGGGTCTACGGGGCCGGATCCCAAGACCAGCACGGGCGCCCCTTCCACAACCCCAGTACGGGGCGGCCGGGGCGGTACCAGTGCCGCGGTGACCGCACCGGTCCAGGTGCTCAAGGCCAGAGTACTGCAGCGTTCGCCGATCAGCGTCGAATTGCTGCTGCCGTTTGGGAGATCGGCCAAGCGAGTCCGACTATTGCGCGCAAATGGGCCGAAGACCGCTACATAGTTGCTCTGCGCCACGTCCACGGGTCGGCCGGCAGTGACAAACGTCCCGAAGTGTTCGTCGGAAGGGCACAGGAAAAGCGGCAGCCTTTGCACTCGGGCGGCAGCGTGGATCGAGTCGCCGATATCGCGACGAAAATCGATCAGACGCTGGAGGTTCGCCTGTTCCAGGTTGGGTAGCAGGAACGCTGCCCAGCCCCAGCCGGGTCCCAAATCCTCGTTGAAAGGCCCCACTTGGGACGTGTAGCCCGGGGGAAGGCAGTTCATGGCATCGAGGTACAGGTGCAGCGCCAGCCCAATCTGCCTGAGATTGTTCTTGCACACCAGGCGATTGGCCGCCTCGCGCACGCGCTGGACGGCCGGCAGGAGTAGGCCAAGGAT
>JBGQLF010001331.1:0-3344 GCA_041499985.1 Gemmataceae bacterium | reverse complement strand
TGCGCCTCGACCGCCGCCTGGCTGGCCGCCTCGATCCGTCCGATGTCCTCCAGGAGGCGTATCTCGATCTCGCGAAACGCTTCCCGGAGTACGTCGCCAACCCGGAGCTGCCGTTCTACACCTGGCTGCGGGCCCTCACCGGCCAGAAGCTGACGGATTTGCACCGGCATCATCTCGGAGCGAAGATGCGCAACGCCGGTCAGGAAGTATCGCTCTACCGCGGCGCCCTACCCCCGGTGTCGTCGGCCTCGCTGGCCAACCAGCTCCTGGGCCGGTTGACTTCGCCGACGCAGGCGGCCATCCGGGCGGAGATGCAGATTCGCCTTCAAGAAGCACTCAACAGTATGGATTCGCTCGACCGGGAAGTGCTGGTGTTGCGGCACTTTGAGGAACTCGGCAACAGCGAGACGGCCGCGGTCCTGGGCATCCAGCAGTCGGCGGCGAGCCGGCGCTATACACGGGCGCTACAACGTCTCCGGGATATCCTGGATAGCATCCCGGGCTTTTTCGATTGAATACCTTGAGTTTGTGAGTATCTTCTCGCTGGACTAGCCCGACGCGCCAGCGAGGGAAGCGGTTGTCCCTCGCTGGCGCTTCGGGCTGGTCTCGAATAGCCCTATTAACTCTCTGCGAAGTGATAAACGGCACGAGGTGCATCCATGTCCAACTCGACGTCTGACCGGGACCCGGTTGAGCAGCTGGCCGAGGAGTTCCTCGCCCGCCATCGCCGGGGGGAACGACCGTCCCTGACGGAGTACACCGAGCGCTATCCGCAGTATGCAGACGCGATCAACCGACTGTTCCCTGCTCTCGTTAAAATGGAACAACTCAAGCCCGCCTCCGACGAGCTGACCGGGCCTGATCACCAGGGGGCCAGCCGCAGCGAGGAACCAAAGCTGGATCGGCATGGCGATTACCGCATCCTGGCTGAGGTAGGCCGGGGCGGCATGGGCATCGTCTACGAGGCCGAACAGCAGTCGCTGGGGCGGCACGTGGCGCTCAAAGTGCTGCCGCGACACTCCTTGCTGGATTCGCGCCAGCTCGGACGCTTCGAGCGGGAGGCCCGGGCGGCGGCGCGGCTGCACCACAGCAACATCGTGCCGGTTTACGGCGTGGGCGAAGAGGGCGGCCTGCACTACTACGTCATGCAGTTCATCCAGGGCCAAGGACTGGACCAGGTGGTTTCCGAGTTACGGCGGCTCCGGCGAGAGAAACAAGCCGCTGCGGCGGACCCCGCCGCGGAGGAAAGGCCGGCCACCCGTGCGTCCGCCAGCGCGCTGGCGCAGGCACTGCTGACAGGTCAGTATGTCGTGGACCGGGCCCAGGAGCAGCTCGAGGAACATGCGACGGCGAGCGGGGAGCGTCAGCTCCCTGATGGGTCGCCGAATCAGGGAGCTGACGCCCCCCGCTCGCCTCCTTCCGGCTCATCGGTCCACTTACCGGGGTCGTCGGATCCCTCCGCGCCGTCGGGCTCGGGTCGGCCATACTGGCAGGGCGTGGCCCGCGTCGGCATCCAGGTGGCCGAGGCGCTGGCTTACGCCCACAACCAGGGCACCCTGCATCGCGACATCAAGCCGTCCAATTTGCTCCTGGATACCCAGGGCACGGTGTGGATCACCGACTTTGGGCTGGCCAAGACCGCCTCCGACTCGGACAACCTGACGCACACGGGCGACATCGTCGGCACGGTGCGTTACCTGGCCCCGGAGCGCCTCCAGGGCCAGGCGGATGGCCGCAGCGACATTTATGCGCTCGGACTGACCCTCTATGAGCTGCTCACCCTGCGCTCAGCGTTTGACGCGACGGACCGGAACAAACTCGTGGCCCAGGTCACGGAAGCCGAGTCGCCGCGGCCGCGCCAGCTCAACCCGGAGGTGCCGCGTGATCTGGAGACGGTGGTGCTCAAGGCGATGGAGCGCGATCCGGCCCACCGCTACCAGACAGCGGCCGAGTTGGCGGACGATCTGAAGCGCTTTGTAGCTGGCGAGCCGATCCGAGCCCGGCCGGTCAGTGTTTGGAAGCGCACGGTCCTGTGGGCCAAGCGCCGGCCGGCCGCAGCCGCGTTAGTGCTGGTCAGCGGTGTGGCGGTGCTGGCCCTGGTGACAGCTGGCACCGGTGCCTTCTTCAACACCCGGCTCCAGAAGGCGTTACAGGAAACCGCCCAAGCGAAGGAAAGGGCCGAACAGGCGCGACAGGCCGAGAGTCAAGCCAAGGACAAGGCAGAAGAGGCCAGGCAACAGGCGGTACAGTTCCGGTACTACCAGCATCTCGCCTTGGCGGTCGCGGAGTGGGGCCGTAACAGCATGGGTCGGGTGGAAGAGCTGCTGGACGCCTGCCCGAGCGAATATCACCACCACTGGGAATGGCGTTTCCTCAAGCAGCAGTGCCACCGCGATCTCCTGACCCTCCGCGGTCACGAAGGAGGCGTCTATGGCGTGGCCTTCAGCCCCGACGGCACCCGACTCGCCTCAGCCAGCGTGGAGGGGACCGTGAAGGTCTGGGACGCCGTGAGCGCACAGGAACTTCTAACGCTCAGCCATCCCGGCGGGGTCCGCAAAGTGGCGTTCAGTCCGGACGGCAACCGCGTCGCCACCGAGAGCGGTGCCGATGAGACCGTCAAGCTCTGGGACGCGACCACCGGCCAGGAGGTTCTCACGCTCAAGGGGCATACGGGTACAATGTGGGGCGTGGCGTTCAGCCCGGACGGCCGACAGCTGGCCTCGGCCAGTGGCGACCGGACAGGGAAAATCTGGGATGCCAGCACCGGCCAGGAAATCTTCACCCTGAAGGGGCACAGCGACGAAGTTCGCAGCGTGGCGTTCAGTCCGGAGGGCAGACGGCTGGCCACGGCCAGCCTCGACAAGACGATGAAAATCTGGGACACAGCGAATGGTCAGGAAATCCTCACCCTCCGCGGCCACAAGGAAAGAGTCACTGCCGTGGTGTTTAGTCCGGATGGGACCCGGCTGGCCTCGGCCAGCGATGATAAAACGGTGAAGCTGTGGGACGCCCGCAAGGGTCAGGAGATCCTCACGCTCCAAGGACACACGCTCTTGGTCTGGGACGTGGCCTTCAGCCCCGATGGGTTGCAAGTGGCTACGGCCGGCGCAGACCAGACGGTGCGCATCTGGGACGCACGCACCGGCCAGGAAACCTGCACGCTCCAGGGCCATGGCAATGTCGTCTTCAGTGTGGCGTTTAGCCCCAATACGGTTCAAATGGGCGCAAGCCACAGTCCTGTGCTACCTTGGGTTTTTCGCGAATCCTTGGTCGCAGGGAGGCTGTGGCTATGCGTCGACAAGCTGAAGGGACGTTGCCGATGGGCGGCACCTTGGACGTCTTGG
>JBGQLF010001330.1:0-3349 GCA_041499985.1 Gemmataceae bacterium | reverse complement strand
GTCGATTTCGGTCTGGCCCGCCCCGTTCCCTCTGGCGTCACGCAATCCGGCGCCGAAGCCGCTGCGGTCAGCGATCCGGGCACCCTACTGGGCACGGTGCGCTATATGTCCCCCGAGCAAGCGCGGGCTGAGACGGCCAGCAGCGCCAGCGATCTCTTCTCCCTGGGCGTTGTGTTATACGAGTTGGCCACTGGCCGGCACCCCTTCCCCGCGGACTCCCAGATCGGCATCCTGCACGCCATCCTTTCGCAACCTCCTCTGCGGCCTTCGCTTCTCAACCCGGAAATCCCCGCGTCGCTGGAATCCCTGATCCTCCAGATGTTGGAGAAAGATGCACGTCTACGGCCACCAGCCGCGGAGGTAGATGCGGTGCTGGCAAATCTGGCCGGCAAAGGTAGTGGCTTGCTGTCAGGCCCCACGATTCCTTTTCTCCAACCACACACTGTAGGCCGCACGAGAGAACGCGCCGCCTTGCACGCTGGCTTCGAGGCGGCTGTCGCAGGCCGAGGACTGTTCCTGTGCCTGACGGGCGAACCCGGCATCGGCAAGACGACTCTGGTCGAAGACTTTCTGGCCGACCTCGCGAGCGCCGGCCAAGTTTTCACCCTCGCGCGCGGGCGCTGTTCGGAACGCCTCGCGGGAGCCGAAGCCTATTTGCCGTTTTTGGAAACCCTGGAAAGTCTGCTGCACGGTGCCGGCGGCGAAGCCGTAGCCCGGGTGATGAAGGCCGTCGCCCCGACCTGGTATGCGCAAGTCGTGCCGTTGGCCGCGGAGGATTCCTCTTTTGCCCGCGTGCTTGAGCAGGCCAAAGCGGCCTCGCAGGAACGCCTCAAACGCGAATTCGGTGCCTTCCTCCAGGAAGTGGCGCGCCCGCAGCCGTTGGTTCTTTTCCTTGATGATCTCCACTGGGCCGATGCCTCGACCGTCGATCTGCTCGCCTATATCGGCAGCAAATGTGCCGGCTTGCGGCTCTTGCTGGTACTCACCTACCGGCCCACCGATTTGTTGCTGAGCAAGCATCCGTTCCTCGCGGCCAAACGGGATCTCCAGGCACGCGGTGTTTGCCGCGAGGTGGCGCTGGATCTCTTGAGTCACCCGGACATCGAGCGTTATCTCGCCCTGGAATTTCCTGAGCACCGCTTTCCGGATGGCTTGGTGGCCCTGATTCACAGCAAGACGGAAGGGAATCCGCTGTTCATGGTCGACCTGCTGCGCCACCTGCGCGATCGGCAGGTGCTTGCCCAGGAGCAGGGGCGCTGGGTGTTGGCACAAGCTCTTCCTGAGCTGGAGCGCGAGTTACCCGAGTCGGTGCGGAGCATGATCGAGCGCAAGATCGCTCAGTTGGGGGAAGAGGACCGGCGCTTGCTGGTAGCCGCAAGCGTACAGGGCTACGAGTTTGATTCGGCCGTGGTGGCCAAAGCGTTGGCGCGGGATGCAGCGGAGGTCGAAGAGCACTTGGAAGAACTGGAACGCGTGCACGCCTTCGTCCGACTCGTTCGGGAGCATGAGTTTTCTGACCGGACTCCGACGCTGCGCTACCGTTTCGTCCATGTGCTCTATCAAAATGCCCTCTATGCCATGCTCCGGCCGACACGGAAGGCCTCGTTGAGTGCGGCGGTGGCGCAAGCGCTGCTGAGCTATTACGGAGAGAAGAGTACGGCCGTGGCCGCCGAGCTGGCGTTGCTCTGGGAGGCGGCGCGGGATGTGGCGCGGGCTGCCAACTATTTCCTGCTCGCGGCTCAGAACGCCGTCCGTCTGTTTGCCCATCAGGAGGCCGTTGGACTCGCCCGCCATGGGTTGGAGCTGCTCGAGACGTTGCCGGAGACTCCCGAGCGTGCCCAGCAAGAACTCACGCTGCACATTACCCTGGGCCCGCTTCTAATCGCCACCCAGGGCTGGACGGCACCCGAGGTCGAGCGGACCTACGCGCGCGCACACGCGTTGTGCCGGCAGGTGGGCGAAACGCCGCAGCTCTTCCCCGCGCTGTGGGGACTGTGCTTCTTCCATATCGTGCGCTCCCAGATCCCGACCGCGCGGCAGCTGGGGGAGCAGCTTCTCAGCCTGGCTCAACGCGCGCAAGACCCGGCGCTCCTGCTGCAGGCTCATCACGTGTTAGGACCGATGAATGAGTTCACCGGCGATTCGGCCTCGGCCCGTGCCCACCTGGAGCAGGGCATCGCGTTGTATGATCCGCAGCAACACCGCGCGCACGCCTTTCTCTACGGCGGCCATGACCCGGGCGTGTGCTGCCGGTGCTTTGCCGCCCGGAGCTTGTGGATACTCGGCTATCCCGATCAGGCCCTGCAAAGGAGCCAGGAGGCCCTCACACTGGCCCGGGAGTTGTCCCACCCGGCCACGCTCACGCATGCGCGGTTCCTTCTCGGCATGTTTCATCAGTTCCGCCGGGACGAAGCCGAGACCCAGGAGTTGGCCGAGTCCCTCCGGGAACTATCCGCCGAGCAGGGGTTCCCCTTCTACCTGGTGGGAGGATCGGTGCTGCGGGGCTGGGCGCTGGCTGAACGAGGGCACGGCGAGGAAGGGTTGGCTCAGATCCGCCAGGGTTTGGCTGCCTGGGCCACGAACACGCTCCACTGGCATGCTTATTATCTCACCCTGCTGGCCGCGGCGTGTCACAAAGGAGGGAAGTCCGCCGAGGGACTTGCCGTGTTGGCGGAGGCGCTACAGGTGGTTGCGGATACGGGGATGCGTTTCTACGAGCCGGAAATGCACCGGCTTCAGGGAGAGCTCCTGCTGGCGCGCGATCCGAAGAATCCGGCGGAAGCCGAAGCCTGTTTTCGTCAGGCCATCGGGATCGCCCGCCATCATGGCGCCAAATCGTGGGAACTGCGGGCCGTCCTGAGCTTGAGTCGTCTGTACCACCAACAAGGTAAGCAGACGGAAGCCTGTCAGCTGCTGGCGGAGATCTACGGCTGGTTCACGGAAGGGTTTGGTACAGCGGACTTACAGGAGGCCAAAGCGCTTCTCCAGGCCGTGTCGTGAGAGCGAGCACAGGGAACATTCGCCGGAGGCGAAACCATTTCCCGCCCCTCAGCCTGTATCCTTTGGTGAATACAACCAAGTAAGCCTTTCGGCTCTTGGCCAAACCGTAGGCGGCAGGCACGCCGAACTCGGTCTTCGCTGAAAGAGACAACTTGGAGCCAGTCGATGCCTGTCATAGCCTGCTGGGAAAGCGGATATTCATCATTGGCCAAGCGATGAATGCCTCCTTTCTTCCCCCAGCGGCAGTTCCATCGTTGTGTATGCCCAGGATCGGACACCCTATCCGGGGGTCAGCGGCACGTGCTTTACCAGACTGGGGTCGAGCGGCTTCGGCTGCGTCTGGAGATAC
>JBGQLF010001329.1:0-3356 GCA_041499985.1 Gemmataceae bacterium | reverse complement strand
CCTGTCCAGCCATCCCTAACTCCCGAGGTAACTTCGATTCCACCCGCCGCCCCCATCGCCCCCGCTGCCAAGTTAACTGAATCACCTTCCGCGCCGCCGGCACTCGAAGAGACGGGCCAACCCGATCTGGATTCCCCGGAGCCGACCGTGCCACTGCCCGCGCCACGTGCGCCCGCCGCTCAGGCAGCAGCGAGCGGACGCGTCCCGGTGCTCGGCGGTACCAGGGTACCCGATCTGGGAGCCCGGCCCGAAGGGCCGCCCCGGCCGCGGCGAAACCGCGAGATCCCCAGGCCGGCCGTGGTGCGCGTCGCCTCGCCGCCGCCGCTCAAACAGCGTCCGGTAAAGGAAGAGAAGAAAGCGCAAGAACCCATTGCCCAGAAACCGATCGCCCGTCTGCCCCTGGATGCCCTGCGCGGCGGAGCGGTCAAGGCGGAGGATCTCCTCAAAAAAGCGCCGACGGAAACTCCGGTGGCACCCGCTGAAGGAGAAGACGAGGACGCCGAAGGGAAGGGCGGCAAGGTACGGCCAGGCCAGGTTACCGGCCGCGATAAACGCCATGCGCAGCGCAACGAGCGCGCCAAGCAGCGCAAGGGACGTGAGACGGACGTGCCCGTCGGCCGGTTGTTGGTGGCCGGGGATGATGATCGGCCACAACGGATCAAACAGAAGCTCAAGCCCAGGGCCAAGCCGACTGGCCCGACCCAGCCCCGCAAGGGTAGGGTACCGATCGACATCCCGATCACGGTGCGGGCACTTTCCGAGGCCGTCGGGATCCGTTCGGGCGACCTGCTCTTCCGTCTCCGCGATCACGGTGTCGCCGCGACTATCAATATCAACTCGACCCTGCCGGCCGAGCTGGCCGAGGCCATTGCGCTGGAAGTGGGCTGCGAGCTCGAGGTCAAACGGCCTCAGAATTCCGAAGGGACGCTACTCGCCGGCTTGCACATACCCGATAACCAGGAGGATTTGGTGCCACGGGCTCCCATCGTCACCATCATGGGCCATGTGGACCACGGCAAAACCTCCTTGCTGGACAAGATCCGGCAGAGCAACGTGGTAGCCACGGAAGCCGGCGGCATCACTCAGGTCATTCGCGCTTGGCGCGTCGAGCACGGAGGCCGGCCGGTGACTTTCCTCGATACGCCCGGACACGAAGCATTTACCAAGATGCGGGCACGCGGGGCCAATGTGACGGATATTGTCGTCATCGTCGTGGCCGCGGATGACGGCGTCATGCCGCAGACCGAAGAGGCGATCAGCCATGCCAAGGCTGCGGGTGTGCCCATCGTCGTCGCCATCAACAAGGTCGATCTGCCCAACGCCAACCTCAACCGGACCCGCCAGCAGCTGTATGGCCAGGGACTGATCCCGGACACTATGGGTGGCGATACGCCGTTTATCGAGACCAGTGCGGTAAGCGGCAAGGGGATCGGCGAATTGCTCGATATGCTGTCCCTCGTCGCCGAACTGCGCGAACTCAAGGCCATTCCCGGGAAGTCAGCCCGGGGAACCGTCCTGGAAGCGATGTTGAGCGAAGGCGAAGGCGTGCTGGCAACCCTCCTCGTGCAGGATGGCACCCTGCATCAGGGCGACGTGATTCTGTGTGGCGCCAGCTACGGCCGGGTGCGGGCCATGTACGACGACCTTGGTCGCCCCATTCAGGAAGCGGGGCCGAGCGTTCCCGTGCGGATCACAGGTCTGGACGAGGTTCCCAACGCGGATGATCCCTTCCAGGTGGTGCCCGATCTGGCCGTGGCCCGCGAGATTGCCGAGCAGCGCAAGACACGGCAACTGGAAGCCGCCCTGGTAAAGCGCGAACCGGTGCGTCTGGAGAAGCTCAGCGAGGTCAAGATCGCCGAACTCAAAGTGATCCTCAAGGCCGATTTCCGCGGTTCCATCGAGGCCATCCGCAAGGAGCTGGAGAAGCTTCAGCACGCCGAAGTTCGAGTCCGTGTGCTGCACGCAGGCATCGGCGGCATCACCGAAAGTGACGTGCAGCTGGCCCTCACCTCGCCGGAAGACACGCTCATCCTCGGTTTCAACGTCGTGCCGGACGACCGCGCTCGGGCACTGGCGGAGGAACGTGGCGTGCAAATTCGGCAGTACGACATCATTTACAACCTGACCGACGACATCCGGTCGGCGCTGCAAGGCAAGCTCAAGCCGCGCGAGGAAGTGGTCCACCTCGGCCGGGCCGTGGTCCGCGACACGTTCAAGATTAGCCGCGTGGGCACCATTGCGGGTTGCTACGTGACGCAAGGGACCATCGAGCGCTCGGCCAAGGTGCGCCTGATCCGCGAGGGTGTGGTGATCTATCCGCCGCCGGATCGCTCAGCTGGGCTGGAATCGCTCAAGCGCTTTAAGGAAGATGTGCGCGAGGTTCGCGAAGGCTTCGAGTGCGGCTTGAAAATCGCCGGCTACGACGACATCAAGGTCGGCGACGTGATCGAGGCCTACCGCGTCGAACAGGTACAACGAACCCTGTGAGCGGCGCATCAGCTGAGGCGACGACTGCCTTGGGCGGGTAAGGACTGGCTCTTGTTGGCCATGCCATGATTGTGGGTACTCTGCGGATTCGCTTGCTTCTGCGGGAGTCGCGGAGCTTGAAGGACAAGCGCCAGGTGGTGCGGAGTATCACAGACCGTTTGCGCAACAGCTTTAATGTCTCCGTGGCGGAGGTCGAGGAGCAAGATCACCGACAGCTGGCGGTTCTCGGCTGCGCCATGGTGAGCAATGATGCCCGCCACGTGCGCACGGCGCTCGACCAGATTGTGCATGCGTTGCGGAGCCATCCGGTGGCTGAGTTTCTTGACCATCAGCTTGAAGTTTCGAGCGCCTGACTCGCCGGATCTTGACGCGTTCCCCAGGAAGTGGCCAGAGGAAGAAGCACCATGAAAGCGCATCGGTTGGCTCGCGTCGCGGAAGTGGTCCGGGAGGTCGCCAGCGAGACGATCCTGTTTGAGCTGCGCGATCCGCGCGTCAAGGGAGTGACGGTAACACGCACGGAGGTATCCGGCGACCTCCAGCATGCCAAGGTTTACGTGTCCCTGATGGGCACGCCGAGCGAGCAACAACTGAGCCTGCACGGCTTGCAGCACGCGGCCGGGTTTGTCCAGTCGAAGCTGGCGAATCGGCTGAAGACTCGGTTCACGCCCGTGATCCACTTCGTGGTGGATCAGGGCGTCAAGAATAGTTTGGAAATCACACGCCTGATCAATGAAGCCCTAGCCCAATCCGCTCCGGCGGTCGAGGCCGGAACAGCTGACGGAACAGCGGAAGGGGAATCGGTTGATTCCTGAGAGGATGCAGGAATCCGGAGTCTCGACACCCGGCCGGAACAGGCTGGTGCCGGGATG
>JBGQLF010001328.1:0-3358 GCA_041499985.1 Gemmataceae bacterium | reverse complement strand
GCGCGCCCCTTCCGCTCCCTGCTGCTCCACGCCCTTGCTCCCGCTGCTTGAGTCACCGAAATGGTCAGAAGTCGAACTCAGCCCCGATGAAAAATGGTGCGCTCATTCCGGCCCAGGAGGAACGATCAAGGTGCGGAGTGGGGAGACGGGCGCAGAATTCCGCACCATCAAGGGGTTCGAAGAGCGTGTGCACTACCTGGTTTTCAGCCCGGACGGGTCGCGCTTGCTGGGCGCCGACGTCAGCGGGGTGCTGAAGATCTGGGACGTCGCGACGGGTCGGGAGACCACGACGACCAGGCTGAGCGACATCTACATTACACGCATCCGATTCAGCCCCGATGGCAAGCGCCTGGCAGTCGTGGGCTGTCACAGCCGCTTTCTTGTCGGCGCAGTGCGGATTCTGGACGCCGAACGTGGAGGCGACGCCCTGCCGCCGCTGGGGGGCCACACGCGCGTCGTGCAAGACGTGGTATTCAGTCTCGATGGGCAACGCCTGGCCACCGGGAGCACGGACAGGACGATCCGAATCTGGGACCTCGCCACGGGGCAGGAAATCCTGACGCTGAAGGGGCACGCGGGCATCGTGTGGACGATTCGGTTTAGTCCGGACGGCCGCCGCCTAATCAGCGCCTCCATGGATCAGACCGTGCGGGTGTGGGACGCCACGCCACTGTCGGACGAGCCAATCATGGAGAAAGAGAAACGTTGAAACAATCGCGCTGCGGCGTAGTTTCCGGACCACGCCCCAGCGCGAGAACCGACTGCCCAAGATGGCGGTCGAATCAGGAGAGACATCTTACACAGGAGAACCGAATGCATGTTGCCACGATCAACACTCTGATTGCCGCACTGTTGCTGATTTGCGGGTCGACAGTCTGTGCTCACAGCAACGACTCGGAGCAAGAACAGGCCGTTGCCAGGATCAAGAAGCTGGGAGGCAAGGTCGAAGTGGATGACAAGAGTCCCGGCAAGCCGGTGATTAGGGTGGACCTGCACGGCACCAGAGTCACCGACGCCGACCTCGTTCACCTCACAGCACTGACCCAACTGCAAAAACTCAACCTCGGCTGGACCCAAGTCGGCGATGCCGGCCTGGAACACCTAAAAGACCTGACCAAACTGCAACGGCTGGTGCTTGACAACACCAAAGTAACCGACGCCGGCCTGAGACAGCTAAAAGGGTTGACTGATCTCGAATACCTCAACCTCTGACTGTGCACCAAAGTAACCGACGCGGGCGTCGGACATCTCAAGGGGCTGACCAAGCTGCAAACTCTGGATCTCGCCGATGCGCAGCTCACCGATGCGGGCCTGAAGCAGCTTCACGGCTTGACCCAACTCAAGGTCTTGTACCTCGGCGGCACGAATGTTACCGAAGCAGGAATTCAAGAACTTCAGAAGGCATTGCCGAATGCGAAGATAAACCGCTGATGCAAATCTCGGGGATTCCACAACCTTCCGCTGCCTGGAGAGTGCCATGAAGATCGTCGAAAAGAAGGTCGATAGCGGGCCGAGAGCGATCTTCGAGCTGGACGAGTTCCTGTCTCGCCGCCTGTTCGCTCATCTCAGCACCGCTTCGGAGCATGGGCCTCGGCAATCACCGGTATGGTTTCTCTGGGAAGGCGGCGCCCTTTGGATCATCGGCGGGGAATCCTTTCCCCAGAACCTGCGGAGGGAACCTCGCTGTGCGATCGGCATCGTGGACTTCGACCCCGCTTCCGGAGCGCTCCATCATGTCGGAATGCGCGGCACGGCCGCGGTGGAATCGTTCAACCCGGAGATCGCCCGGCGCATCATCCAGAAATACTGTGGGCCGGTTGAAGACTGGGACCCTCGCTTCGACGACATCCGAACGGGTCCATGTAATCTGCCGATGATCCGCTTCACCCCCGAAACCGTTGTCATGCGCGACCAGTCGTACCGGGTTGGCCCCCGAGTGCGAAGTTGAGGGCTGCTGATGGTGGCGCGGGGGTGGCCTACCTTTATCCTTTGGCGGCAGAGGGCGCGCCGATGGGCCAGTCGTTGACACGACGAGAAATCTTCGCCGCCGGAGCCACACTGGTTCTTGCTGGCACTGCCGGCGCGGATGGAGGGGGCAAGCCGATGGACAAGCCCGCTGATCTGAGCAAGGCTCACCTGCGGGTAGCCCGCCCCAGTGACGATTTGGCGGCGTTGGTCAAGTTCTACGGAGACGGGCTCGGGTTCGATGTCTTGTATGACTTCAAGGACCACGAGGGGTTCGACGGGGTGATGCTCGGCCGCAAGGGAGCCGCCTACCACCTGGAGTTCACCCGCAAGGCCGGGCACAAGGTCGGCCGCGCCCCGACGGAGGACAACCTGCTGGTTTTCTACCTGCCCGACGCAGGCGAGTGGGACAGGGTGGTTGCCCGGTTGGAGAAGGCCGGGTACAAGTCGGTCAAGGCGTTCAACCCGTATTGGGACAAGAAGGGTAAGACGTTTGAGGATCCGGACAGATACCGGGTCGTGTTGCAGAACGCCAGCTGGTAAGCCGATGAGCGAAAAAGGGTCGGGAGTCTTATTTGGACTAAGTGGACCCAAATAAGGACGCCGACCCTTTTTCCGGTCTCGAAGCGGCCGCAGGGTGCTTCCGGGCGTTTCGCCGAAGAATCCCGCTGTGCGAAGCCCAAAAGGGGGCGCGACCTTTATTGAAGCCAAAAAAGTGTGCGCGGACCTTTATTGTGAACTGTCTTCGGGCCGGGAGCGGGTTGAAACCGTTCGACTGCCGGGTAATCTGAACCCAGCCGGCCGGTTTCCCTCAGCCTTCGGGCCGAGGGCGGGTTGAAACGGATCAGCTTATGCTTTGTAGAAAACCTGGATACTTGGAGCCTGAATTCGCATGAACCGTGACGGTCAACTCAGACTTCCCCGTGTGGTTTTTGCGAGATTGCCAGGCTTTTGGCACGCTGGCCGCTGATCCCAGTCGTCGTGGGGCCGTTACGGGACCCGTTCCAGCATGCCTTGGTACGTCAGCACGATCAACAGCAGTTCGCGGCATTGCGCCCAGTAACTGCGGGCGGCCACGGTACTGGTCAGTCGGCGTTTGATCATCGAATGGGTGCATTCCACCTGCCAGCGTTGGCCGTAGCGACCATAGTGTTTGTTCAGTCGCTGCTTCATCTGCCGACGATAGCGCCCCGTGGGCGGCTTGGTTGTCGGTCGCCCGCTGGTCGCTGGCATGAACGAACGCACGCCCTGGACGTCGCGCGCGTACTGGTGATTCGGCTCGGAGTCGTAGCCTGCATCGGCCAAGGCGGCATCGAGGCGGACCTGGCCCAAAGTGGCCTTGAGCAAGGGCACGAAGCGATCGGTATCGGGCCGGGGGCCGCGTCCAGCCACG
>JBGQLF010001327.1:0-3363 GCA_041499985.1 Gemmataceae bacterium | reverse complement strand
CCAGGAAGCCGTCCCGGTCAGGGGGCACCTGCGTCCAGCCGCGCCCGAGAAGATAGGCCATCACATCTGCCAGGCGCAGGGTGCGGATGCGCGGGTCGATCCAGCGACGATACTGGTTGCGCTCATCGATCAGGCGGCGGCCGTAAATAGAGCGCTTCATGGCAATTGTCCTCGTTTCAGCTGAGCGAAAACCTCTGCCAGCACTTCGGCGGAGAATACGTTCTGGCACGGCAAGGCAATGCGGATGGTGGTGTGAGCCGTGACCGGCTCTGCCCCGCGAAGGGAAACCCAGTAAGCACACCGCCGCAGGATCAACCCGGGTGAACCCCGGGAACTCGGGTGAACTCGGGAGAGGAGTCGCCTGGTCTTACCCGCTGTCAGGCGGCCCAGGTCGCTGCTACGGAGTGGCATGCCCAAACACAGGGCCGGCCGAGACCTTGCTGCCAGGAGGGGTAGAGCGACCTTTGGCTTAACCCTTCCCCAAAGCCCGGTCAATCTTCTGGAGCGTGCGTACGGAAGGCAAGTGCTTGCCCGTCTCGATCCGGCAGAGAGTTTCAACGCGAATGCCCGCACGCTTGGCCAGTTCCCGCTGGGTCAGGCCGGCGTTGATGCGATCCTGGACGACACCACGAGCGATGGCCGTATCCATCGCCTCCAGGGCCGGGTAGTTGCCATCGGCGTTCGGCTGGGGCAGCTCGGGCATGTCGATGGACTGCGCGATGCGTAGTAGCCGCTCGTACTCGGCTTTCTCCACGAGCACATAAGGCTCGCCCTTCAACTTGACCAGCTGTGCTGCCATCGGTTAGCCCTCATAGAAACCATCGCGGTGGCCAATTTTCTCGACGAGGATGACCTGGCCAGTAACGCGGAACTGGACCCGGTAGTCCGCGGTCCGGATGCGGAAGTGCCCGGCCAGTGGGCCACGGAGCAGCTCTGGCGCCGCTGACCTGTGGCCAATTGCGCAACCGGGCGGTGATGCTTCGCACCCTCCGTTGGATCGCCTTCGGCAAGGTAGCGTACTGTGCCAGGGCTGCGGGCGTGATGATCACTTCCATGCTTGACCCTACAACTCATTGGCAAACTTGTCAATCCGAACGTCAATGCACCTGCCAGCGAAAAAACTCGGGCCTGGATGCCAGGGCTGGTGACAGATTGAAACTGACTTGCTCCGACAGGGCTGGTCGCTTTCGTCGCCCCAGTGCCGGTCCGCAATCCTTGTTGTCCGCCAGGCCCCTGGCTGGGTAGGATCCAGTATAGAGGCGACCATGATCGAATTAACTCCCGAGCAGCGACAGGCCGTGGCACAGGGCGGACCTGTGCGTCTCGTTGATGAGACGACGCACGACGCCTACGTCTTGGTCCGGGCGGAGGTGTACGAAAGGCTGTCGGGCGCGATGCCACCAGCCACCCACGAGTCCCCCGCGGGAATCGAACCCTTGATGCTCCGCTCCATGCAGGCCTTCTGGCGGGACCTGCCGGAACTGCTCAAGCTCAAGTCGAAGAAGAAGCAGTGGGTGGCCTACCAGGGCGACGGGCAAATCGGCTTCGGGAAAACGCAGACCGAGCTGTATCAGGAATGCCTGCGCCGCGGGTTGCAGCGCGGACAGTTCTACGTCGGGAAGATCCAGGCCGATCCAGACGGGGTGCCGCCCTGGGGGACGTTTCTGGGGGAGCGGTCCCTGTACGAGTTCACCGAGAGAGAGGAGGGAGATGTTCCCTTCGATGCCAGATAGAGGCTCGCCTCCGTGAGCAGTTTGTGCCGCGCGGGGATGTCCGTGACATCCTCGGGACAGATGGCTAGCCTCTGCGAGGAATCAGGCCGGGGAGCAAGTTACGGGAAAGGCTTCGGATTCAGCCTTCGTGATCCTTTGTTCCTTCCTCCTTTGGCTGGAATCTGCTTGACATCTGAAACCCCTGCTCTAACATGCAATAGAATATGCCCAGGTTAGGCTCGGCTGTAACCTCCCTGATGTCCGCGGGTACAGCTAGCGCCCTGGGGAAGTTGGAGAGGTGTAGCCTATGTCCGCACAACCTCGTCGCCGGCGCCTGGAAGTCGAAGACATCGGCGATGTGACGGTGGTGAATTTTACCGACCGCAAGATTCTCGACGAACAAAACATCCAGATCATCGGCGAACAGCTGTTCAGCTTGGTCGATGAGCTGGGCCGGCGCAAATTGTTGCTGAACTTCGGCAACGTGGAATACATGTCCAGTGCGGCCCTGGGGAAGCTGATTACGCTGAATAAGAAAGTGCAAGCGGCGGGCGGGCGCCTGATTCTGTGCAACATCGACCCGCAGATTCGGGAGGTCTTCGAGATCACGAAACTGGATAAGCTCTTTGACATTCGCAACGAGGAGCAAGAGGCCTTGCAAATGTTTTGAGCGGTCGGCGGCGAGTGCCTTAGGCCTCCACAGGCTGCTTGAGGTATTTCCTCGCTTCCCAGTTCGGAGGATACCAGGGAATTGCATTCGCTTGACCGGCCACATTGAGGTAGCCGTATTGGCAGGAGAGGATTCCAGTGCCTTCAGCAATTCTGGGTGAGACGGCCTCCATGAGCGACGTAGGTCAGAGCTACCCCACGGACCTGCGGATTCCCAGCGATTCAGCCGAAGCACGGCGAATCCAGGAAGAGATCGAATGCCTGCTCAAGGCGAGCCAATTCAACGAGCACGAAATCTTCAGCATCAAGCTCGCTCTCGAGGAAGCCCTGGTCAACGCCATCAAGCATGGCAACAACATGGACCGCAACAAGAAGGTCCGCGTTGCCTATCGCGTTTCCAGCGAGCGCTTTGACGTGCTCATCGCCGACGAAGGGGAGGGCTTCGACCCCAAGGAGGTTCCCGATCCCACAGCCGTCGAGAATCTCGAACGTCCCTCCGGCCGCGGCCTCATGTTGATGCGCCACTACATGAGCGAGGTCGCGTTCGGCCCCCGCGGCAACTCCGTGAGCATGAGCAAGATCCGCAACGGTACCAAGAAGTAGAATAATTACAGATTGCAGATTGCAGATTGCAGATTTGAAAAGCAATCTGCAATCTGCAATCTGCAATCTGCAATTCCCCCATGACCCCGATGATGCAGCAATACCGGGAGGCCAAGGAACGCCATCCCGGCATGCTCCTGTTGTTCCGCATGGGCGACTTCTATGAGCTGTTCGACGCCGATGCTGAAGTGGCCGCACGCGTGCTCGGGCTGACCCTGACCAGCCGTGACAAGACCATTCCCATGGCGGGCTTCCCGCATCACGCCCTCGACCCGCACCTTCGTAAGCTGCTCCAGGCCGGCCATCGCGTCGCTATCTGCGACCAGGTCGAGGATCCTGCCCTCGCCAAGGGACTGGTGCGCCGCGAGGTTACCCGCGT
>JBGQLF010001326.1:0-3363 GCA_041499985.1 Gemmataceae bacterium | reverse complement strand
GTCCCTATCGGAGAGCGAACTCTCAATCCCGAGACGACGTTAGGTACTGCTATCCTCCGCGAAGCGGATGCGTGGGGCATCGACCCGCGCCGGCTGGCCGATGCCGTCGATATGGTTTGGACGGAAGAGCGGGAGGCGACCACGGAAATCCATGCCGCCCGGCAAGCGGCCCGCAAGGCAACCGGATTGACCGCCCGGCGCATTGGCCAGTGGGAACATGGTGGACAGGACTACTCCACTTTTCCCAGCCTGGACGTGACCGCCCGCGAACTGGCCGGCGCGTATCCCGCTCTGGGCATTGGCCGCGGCTACACGACCGAGGAAGGCGCCGACGATACCGACCAGGCCGCGTTACTCTGGGACATACTCCGAGACCGAACGGAACCGACCAAGCCGAAGCATCATCCCGACATCCTCCGCCGGGCGGCCGAGTTGGTGGCCGCGAACCCCGCATGCGGCCCCTCGACGTTCGGTCCCATGCGTTTCTCAACGGAGCGCTGGGCCGAATATTTGGCCCGCAAAGGCATTCCTTGGCCTCGGCTGGAGAGCGACGCCCTCGCCCTCGACGATGACACGTTCCGCGAGATGGCTCGCGCCTACCCGGTCGAAATCGGCCCTATCCGCGAGCTACGGTACGCCCTGGGTCAGCTGCGCTTGCACGAGCTGGCCGTGGGATCGGACGGCCGCAACCGCTGCCTGCTGTCCGCCTTCGCTGCCAAGACGGGGAGGAACCAGCCCAGCAACAGCAAGTTCATTTTTGGGCCCTCCACCTGGCTGCGCAGCCTGATTCGGCCGGCGACGGGTCGGGCCGTGGCCTACTGCGACTGGAGCGCGCAGGAACTGGGTATGGCCGCGGCACTGTCCGGCGACCGCTGCATGCAGGACGCCTACCTATCAGGCGATCCCTATTTGTTCTTGGCGCGAAAGGCCGGTGCCGTGCCTATCGAGGCCACGAAGAAAACGCATCCCGCCGAACGGGAGCAATTCAAGGTTGTCTCTCTGGGCGTGCTGTACGGACTGTCGGCCGACGGCTTGGCGCGCAAGCTGAACGTCCGCCGTGCCAAGGCCGGGAGCTGCTGCGCCTACATCAGGAAACGTTTCGGCGTTTCTGGGAATGGTCGGATCGAGTCGAGATGGAAGGCATGCTGATGAGCCGGCTGCGAACGGTATTTGGCTGGACCGTCCACGTCGGCCCCGACGCCAACCCGCGCAGCTTGAGAAACTTCCCCATGCAGGCGAACGGCGCCGAGATGCTGCGCTTGGCGTGCTGCCTGGCCAAGGAGCGCGGCATTCGCGTTTGTGCCCCGGTTCACGACGCTCTGCTTGTCGAGGGGGACGCCAACGAAATCGAGGCCGTGGTTGCCGACACGCAGCGGGCGATGCGCGAGGCAAGCGCGGTTGTTCTGTTGGGCTTTGAGCTGCGAACGGATGCGAAGATCATCTGCTACCCCGACCACTACATGGATGAGCGCGGCGCCAAGATGTGGGAGCGGGTTTGGGGCATCGTGGCCGAGCTGAAACAGGAACAGGTGAACGCCTGTAACCTGTATGTCGGACATACACCCCACCTGTATGTCGGATAGACAAGTACCTGTATTTCCGACATACACCCGTCCCCTCTTATATCTAACTCCTCTTCTTCTCTTAAAGAATAGAGAGGTCCCGGCCATTGCTACTGAACCCCGACGAACTGCGAATACCACCGGAGACTGTTTCCGAGTTGCTGGCCAGTGCCAGGAGATCGAAGCGCCCGCCGCGCCATCAACCCGACGGCGAATTCCTCAAAGGGCCGATTCCGTTGTCTTGGCTGGCGCCGGCCGCTCGGCTGCCGGGCCGGACGTTGGTTGTAGCCCTGGCTCTGTGGTTCCAGTGCGGCCGAACAAACTGCCGCCGGGTGAGTCTGACTGGCTCAATACTGGAGCGGTTTGGCGTGAAACGGCTAACGATGTACCACGGACTGCGCGCGCTGGAACAGGCCGGGCTGGTGGCCATGGAAAGGCAGACCGGAAAGAATCCGACGGTGACGATTCTGGACCAGGCGGAAAGCCTGGAAGCGTAGACGGGAAGCGGGAGAACGGAGCCGGGGGTTGGAATCTGGAGGCCTTACCAAGGAGAGTCTTATGATTGAATCGGTTCGAGGGCGTGTGGCCAACCTGGTCGAGACGCTCAGCCAGTTGGACAGCTTGCTGGAGACTGGGGACACTGGCCGTCTGCCGGGCCTTACCCTGGCTCGGACGGCGCTGGCGCCGTGGACGCTGCGGCCAAGCGGCTGGCCAAGCTCGCCGAGCAGCTGGCCGCCGACGGCCAGCCACCGACGAAGGGAAAGGCAAACAAACGCCCATGATGCCGAGGGAGCCAGCCGAATTCCTGGTCCGCCTGCGTGCTCTGCCGGACCGCGTGCCGGGTCCCGTGCGGCTGCGGCGAGCGCTCAAGTGCCTGCTGCGGTCGTTTGGCTTGCGTGCTGTGCGCGTCGAGGAGCTGTCATCCGGTCTGGAAGCCGGTCAGGACGGCAAGCCACAGGGATCAGGACTCAGGGATCAGGGTTGAGGAGAGGGGCCGCGGGTCGGGGTGGACTCGCGCGACCCGCGGCGTGGCTCGATGCAGGAGAAGCCCCCATCTTAACCGGCCCTGGCGCGGGCGGCAACCGCAGGCGAGCCGGCGAAAGGCCGCTGCCCCCGTGGCCAGCACGCGCGGGAGCGGCGAGACACCGAGACCCGGCCCGTGCCCTCGGACCGCGGCTACCAGCGTCCTGGACGCGGCAACGGGGTTGTTCCCGGTAATGCCTGTTTTCGTGAACAACCTGAATCAGGCTGCCGCGGCTACCTTGCGAGCCACCTCCCCGGCCAGGTCGGTGCGGTTGTCGTCATAGCGCTGGAGCGTCTTCAAGTCCCGATGGCGGCTGAAACGCTGGACGGCGCGGACATCTCCGCCGGTGCGGTCCAGCGCTTCAGTAATGGCCGCATGACGCAGCCCGTGCGGCCGAACCTTCAGGCCGGCCTGCTCTCCCAGACGGCGGACCAGGGCATACAGGCCCGCCTCGGTTAAGCGCCCCGTGCCCTTGCGGGCCCGATCCAGGGAGTGGAACAAGTGACCAGGTTCCACTCCGCGGACAGCAAGCCAGGATTCCAGCGCGGCCACGGTCGGCGCCGGCAAGGTCAGTGGTACCTTGGCCGTCCGCCCCTTGCCCAAGACGGCGAGCGTGGACGCCTCCCGATCCCAGTCGGCTAGGAGTCCGTCCGAGTAATCACCCTCCTGTACCCCAGGATTGCCCAAATGCAGCTGGGCGAAGACAATAGTAGCTGCCAAGTGATTCCGCATCCCCATCGCCGTTGAGGAGCTACTGGGATGGACCACACAGCTGCC
>JBGQLF010001325.1:0-3367 GCA_041499985.1 Gemmataceae bacterium | reverse complement strand
ACGCGCAACGGGACGGCCACCATGAATCCTATCAAAGTCGAGACTTTAGCATCATTATGTGGGAAGTTGACCTTCATTAGCCCCGTTCACGGGGCTTCCCGCGACAGCGGTCTAGGCCCGGCATTGATGCCGGGTTGGCAGAGGAGAATCAGGATCTATAGTCCCATTCACGGGGCTTCTTCCCGCGGTTCGGCTTGAGCCAGGGAACTGAAGGCTGAAGCCAAACCGCGAGAAACCCCGTGAACGGGGTTAGAATTAGGATTATCTCCCGGTACCCGCCGTCAACGGCGGGCCTAAACCGCTGTCGCGGAAAGCCCCGTGAACGGGGCTGGAATCTTGGAATCCCAGGAACGATGCTCAAGTCTCCGCAAATCGGATCTTGCGGCTGACCCGTACCTCCTCTATGCTCATCCAGCGCGGGAGTCCCTCATCCCGTGGACGTAATATCGAGATGCGCCGCCATGACCCAGGAATTCCAGCGCGAATACCTCCTCCGCCTGCCGTTACCGTTGGCACAGCTCTATAGCCGAGCGTACAACGCCAAGGACGCTCGCGGCCGGCACGACAACACCTTCTACCTGTTCGAGGCCGTCGTCAAGCTGGCCACCGGCCCGCTCATCATGGCCTACCTGCACGAGACCCAGCAGGGCGGCCGACGCGTCGAGGCCCTCGATCGCCTGCTGGTGCAGCTGGCCTTGCCCTCGCTGGGCCAATGGGTGGCCATGCTCCGCGAGCTGACACGCTTCTTCGGCACTCGGTCTGACGCCGCGGTGCACCCTCTGGGCCACGTTTGGGGGCAGCTCAGCCAGCCCCGCCGGGACCTGCCCGCCCTGCTGGCCCTGTACCGCCGCGTCAAGAACGGCCCCGACGGCGAGCCGGGCGGCGACCAAAGCGGTTCGGTGCTCCAAGTGCTGGAGGCTTTGGTCCAGTACCGCAACGGCGTCTTCGGCCACGGCGCCGGCCGCTTTGCTTCCTTCTATGAGCAGGAGATGGGGCCGCTCTTGTTCCCGGCGGCCAACGAACTGCTGGCCGAGGGAGTGCTCGATCTGCTCGGGCCACGCGGCAGCCGGCTGGTCTACCTGACCGAGATGCGGACCCTGGACGAGGGCCAAGTCGAGGTCGGCCTGCGCGAGCTGGTTGGCTTGCAGGGCGAGCGGATGGCTCCCCTGGTACTGCCCACCGAGCAGGCCGCTTCCCTGGCGCCCAACCGGGTGGCGCTCCTATGGCGGGGCCAGTCGGTACCGTTGCGGCTGGACCCGTTGCTCCTGTACCGCGAGAGCGATTTGGCTGAGGAAGTGCTGTTCCTCAATCGGGATCGCAATAGCCGCCAGGTCGAGTATCTCAGCTACACCACCGGCCGTACCGAGCGCGACAAGTCCAATGCTCCAGCCTTGGCGGCACTGCTGGGCAGGATCATCGGCAGAGCAGTCACGGAGGCCCAGGTGCAAGCGCTGACCGAGCAGAGCCTGGCCGAAACCCCCTCGGTGGAAGTGCTGATGGGCGGGATGGCGCCGGCGAGCCGGGTCGTGGGGGACTACGAGATCCTGGCGGAGATTGGCCGGGGCGGGATGGGGGTGGTGTACCTGGCCCGGCAACAGTCGCTGGGCCGGCTCGTGGCCTTGAAGATGCTGCCGGCTGATCTGGCGGGCGACGAGGTGGCGTTGGCGCGGTTCCGGCGCGAGGTGCGGGCGCTGGCCCGCTGCGACCACCCCAACATCGTGAAGGTCCTCTCCAGTGGCACGCTGCCCGATGGCCAGCAGTACTACGCGATGGAGTATGTGCCCGGCTGCGATCTGGAGCTGGTTTGGCGCGAGCTGTCTGGGTCGGATGTGAAGGGGGATATCAGCCGCCTGGGCAGCAGTACCTGGGCCAAGGCGGTGCTCTCGGCCAGCCAGAAGAAGCGCAGCCAGACAGCGAACCGCCCCTCTGCCGATCCGAGCGCGGCCCCTTCTGGCGCGGAAGTTACGGGGCCGGCCGTGGAGGCGCTGCCGTTGCCGCCGCTGCCGGAACTGCCTTCGGTGCCGGATGACCCGGGCGGCTATACGCGGCGGGTGGTGCAGTTGGTGCGCGATGCGGCGCTGGCCTTGCAGGCGGTGCACGAGCAAAACCTGGTCCATCGCGACGTGAAGCCGGGCAACCTGATGCTGACGGCGGACGGCCAACGCATCGTGCTGATGGACTTTGGCCTGGCCAAGGGGCAGAGCCTGACGCTGTCGGCCAGCAGGCAGGGAGGACTGCTGGGCACGCTGCGCTACGCGGCTCCGGAGCAGTTGGCGGCGGCGAGCTTGAAGGTGGGTCCCCAGGCCGACGTGCGCGGACTGGGCATCACGCTGTGGGAGCTGCTGACTCGGCGCCGATTGTTTGCCGAAGCCGAGGACGAGAAGCAGCTGGCGCAACTGGTACATGAGGAGGATGTGCCGCGACTGCGTTCCCTGGACCCGAGCCTGGACGCCGACCTGGAGGCAATTGTGGCGCGGGCGACGGAGCGGCGGGTAGTGGACCGGATTCAAACGGCAGGGCAGTTGGCGGAATACTTGCAGATGTACCTGGATGGTCAGCCCCTGCCGATCCGGCCACCGAGCACCGCGGAGATGGTCTGGCGCTGGGTGCGCGAGCATAGGCCGCTTGTTGGCTCTATTGCTGCTGCCACAACAGCGGTGCTGGTCATCGCGGTAGTGGCATTTGTGTTGATCACACAATCGAAGGACGATGCCATTCGCGCGAAGAATGATGCTGTTCGGGAGGCAGAAGAAAAATCAGAGCTGGCACAGGAGAAAGGCCGTCTGGCGGAGGACAATGCGATGCTAGCGGGGAATGAAAAGGCGGAGCGGCAGCGAGCCGAGAAGCAGTTAATGCGTTCCGAGTGGCTCCTGTACAGCAGTCAAATTGCCCTGGCACAGCGAGAATGGCAAGACAACAACGTAGCGCATGCCTGGGAGCTACTCGATGCCACGCGTTGGGACCTTCGGGACTGGGAACACCGCTTCCTGTATACACGCTTCACTCGCAATCCCCCAACTTTTCGAGGCCATTCCGGGAGAGTGACCAGTGTGGCGTTCAGCCCCGACAGTAAGCGCCTCGCGTCGAGCAGCTGGGATCAAACGGTGAAGGTGTGGGATGCCTCCAGCAGCCAGTAGATCCTCACCCTCAAGGGCCACCACGGCGGGGTGAGCAGTGTAGTCTTCAGCCCCGACGGCAAGCGCCTCGCCTCGGCCAGTTCGGGCATCTTCGACCCCACGGTGAAGGTGTGGGATGCCTCCAGCGGCCAGGAACTCCTCATCCTCAAGGGACACCGCGATAGTGTGTGTAGTGTGGTCTTCAGCCCCGACGGGAAGCGGCTCGCGTCGGGTAGCTGGGATCAGACGGT
>JBGQLF010001324.1:0-3368 GCA_041499985.1 Gemmataceae bacterium | reverse complement strand
GCAGCTGCTGGGCGTCCTCCAGCACGAGGTCGAGCAACGGCCGGTCCTCTCGGGCCGCGTTGCTTCCGGCGCGCCCGGCCCGGAAGAGCCGTTCGTAGACTAGCCGCGGGTTGATCTCCTTGGCCAATGGGCTCGTCGGGCCGTTCCAGGCTATGTGCGCTCCGTAAACACGGGTGTAGCCAACCGCCATATCGATGCCCGTCTGCACCGGCTCCGTCCCCAGCTCCAGGGAGGGGATCGGGGTCAGCTGGCCAGCCGTCCGCGCCGCCACCTGGTCCATCGAGACGCCGTTGCAATTCAGATCCACCCCGACCGTCTTCGTGATCGTGGTGCCGGTCAGGAGGCCGGCCGTCTTCACGTAGTGGCCGTCGCCGGTCCGGCAGGCCTTGTGACCCAGGTTCGTCAAAACCAGGAGGTCTTGCTGGAAGTCGGCCAGCGGCTCCAGGATGGGCGAGAGGCAGAAGTCGCGGCCCTCTCCCTCGGGAGTCCACATGCCGGGGTGAACGCCATTCGGCATGAACAGCACCGCCAGGCGCACGGGGGCCGCGGGCGCCGCGGCCGCTTCCGCGGCGCCCAGCACGCGGGCCGGTCTCATCGCCTCCAGCCAGGGTAGCGCCAGGGCCACGCCGACTCCGCGGAGGAACGTCCGGCGCGAAAGGGGGAAGGTAAGACGGTCCATGAGGCGTTCTCCCAATCGGTGGTGAGTTACGGTGCGGTTTCCTTCGTCGGCACCCCCGGGCGGTACCGAAACGGCGCACTGTTGATGATTTCCCACAGCAGGGCGTGGGACCGGTGCTCGTTCTGCTCGAGGCGATCCACGGCCCGGTCTACCACGGCATAGTCGTCGTTGACCAGTCCTCGGCCGAGGGCGTACCCGAGCACCTTGGCCGTCAGGTGGCGAAGGAAGTCGTCCTTCCGAGCTAGCAAGGCCTTCTTGAGACCGTCCGGCCCCTCGAAACGGGTGCCGTCGGGCAGGCTCCCGGTCGCGTCCACGGGGCGGTCAGCGTCCTGGTCCCGCCAGCGGCCGACGGCGTCATAATTCTCCAGGCCGAAACCCAGGGGGTCGATCCGGTCGTGGCAAGCAGCACAAACCGCGTTGGCACGGTGCACAACCAGCCGCTCCCGCAGCGTCTTCCCCTGGACCTGCTTCTTGTCCTCCGGCAGTTCCGGCACGTCGGGCGGAGGGGGAGGCGGCGGGGTGCCCAGGATTGTTTCCAGGACCCACTTCCCCCGCAGGACGGGACTGGTGCGGTGCGGGTAGGACGCCACGGTCAGCACTCCAGCCATCGTGAGCACGCCGCCGCGATGGCTGTCCTTGGGTAGTGTAACCCGCCGCGGCTGCCCGAACCCCGGTGGCGGCGGGATCCCGTAGTGCCGGGCGAGTGCCTGGTCCGTGTACGTGAAGTCGGCGTCGAGCAGTTCCAGCAAGCTGCGGTTGGCGGCCAGGATTTCCTGGAGGAACAGGATCGGCTCCTCGCGCATGGCGTTTTCGAGTTCCGGCGTGTACCGCGGGAACAGAGTGCGGTCCGGCTTGACATCGGACCCGAGCCGGCGCGTCTCCAGCCACTGGCCCGCGAAGCTCTCGGCCAGCCCACGCGCCTTGCGGTCCTGGAGCATCCGCACCATCTCCTGCTTGAGAATCGCCTCGTCGTGGAGCTTCCGCGCGGCCGCCAGATCGAACAGCCGGTCGTCCGGCATGCTGTTCCAGAGGAAGTACGACAGCCGCGTGGCCAGTTCATGGTCCGTCACCCGCGTCGGCTCGCCGGAGGCCGCCGGCTGCTCGACGCGAAACAGGAAGTGCGGCGAGACCAGCACGGCCTGGAGCGCGTACAACAGCGCTTCGTCGAAGGGTTGCCCCCTGGCATGCGCTTTCCGGAACAGTCCCATCAGTCGCTCGACCTCGCCGGTTCGGACCGGACGGCGGTAGGCCCGTGCGGCGAAGCGCTCGAGCACGCGCTGTGCCGCCTTCTCGGCTGGCGTCTGGTCGTCCGGCATGGCGACGAAGATCCGCCCGCGCGCCGCGGAGTCCCGGGCTGCGTACTCCAGCGCCTCCCTGGCGGCCTCTAGATACTTCTCGGCATGGAGGGGCGATAGGAACAACGTTTCCGCGGCATTATCGAACCCTTCGCCCCCCGCCCCGTCGTCCGGGAGGCTATGAGACGCGTCGAAGTGGATTCCCAGCAGATCACGGATGGTGGCCCGGTACTGGCTCTTGTTCAGGCGGCGGACCGGGGATGGTCCGGGGCGCGGCGAATCATCCGCCGCGCTTTGGCGGAGCGCCTGCTCGCTCCAGCGGACGAAGGCCCGGCGGACATCCTCCGACGGGCTCGTTCGGCTGCTGCTCTTGGGAGGCATCTCGCCCCGGCGCACCCGGGAGAGGATCTCGTACCACACCTTGCGGTCCGCCAGTACTTGTTCCTGCGTCTCGAACCGCTTCAGGTTGAGGTTCGCCTTGAGTTTCTCCGGGCCATGGCAGTCGATGCAGAACTGCCCGAAGAACTGGCGCACGTTGTGGAAGGCGTAGTCTTCCTCGGCCGCACGGCCGGGAACCGGGAGCAGCAGTGAGCCTACCGAAAGGACCAGCACCAATTGAGAAAGAGAGCAGTTCATGCGGCAGTATCGTTCGGGACAGCACCTGTGGTGGGAAGCAGGGCTAGGGTTCTGGTGCTTGCGAGGGTCACAACACGGGCGGGGTTCTGATTCGGAGGGACGGCTTTGCGTCCACGAGCTTCCACCGTGGCCCCGAGTCTACCGCTTTCGGACGACGGCCGCAACCATTCTCCGTTTTTTTGGCCTCCCGTCAGGGTCTGAGGGCCGCTCGGCCCTCGGGGCGCACGAGCCGAAGGAGCTTGCTCCACGATGGCTCGTTGAGGATTCTGCCCTGCGCCACCCGAGACGGCCTGTTGTGGAACCAAGCCCGAGAATCTCTCGTCTGTTAGCCTGGAGGTCGTGGCGAACCCGATTGGATTACTTTCCTTTCACCCGGACACCTGGTGTAAAGCATTTTGACCTGTCCTTTGAAAGGAAACGACGCGACGCACCTCTGGTCCGACCCCCTAGCCCGCTTCCTGTCCCTCCTGTAGGCCGCCTCGACAAAAGATTGAGAAATCTAGGGAGCTTGGGTAGGCGTGGAGTGGCCTACATTGGAGTAGTTTCCCGGTATGGATTATATACAAACTCATCATACCCTCCTGGCAAGCAGCGCTTCCCGGCCCACTCGAAGCTTGCCTAGCCCGGATTGTGCACAGGTTCGGCCTCTTTGCCGTAAGTCGTTACCAGGCTTGGACCTTGCGCAACTAGTGATCGTACGAACACTAAAATCCGCAAGTCTCTTGTTAACCAGCACTTGCGCCGGGCAAGCCCGGCCT
>JBGQLF010001323.1:0-3372 GCA_041499985.1 Gemmataceae bacterium | reverse complement strand
TGCTGGTGGCAGAGGATAGACTCCTGGCCCTATTCTGATGGGCTGCAAGCTTGTTGCTTGCGAGCTTCTTCGTCCTTCATACTCCGGTCTCGTCGAGTCCTCCGACCACGACCTATCAACAACACTCCGAAAAGGTGACATCCACGAATGGCATTTACTTAAGCCATAACTCCGCGCCACAACTGCACTTACTACATTAGCGCAAGACGCGGCCTCCTGATAGACTGATGGTGTTCAGTTCACCAACCCACAGGAGGCCACGGATGGCCAGTGTCTCATCAGTCTTGCAGCGGATCAAGGACGATCTGCGTTCGTTTCTTCCCGAGCCGGCGATTCTTTCCGCCTGCCGCCAGGCGGGGCATTGCTGGCGGTGTCGCCAATTCGGGCCGGTGGAAACGATCCACCTGTTCATCCTGCAGGTGCTGAACTTCAACACCGCCATGACCCACCTGCGGCACCTCGGCAAGACGGCCGTGAAGGCGCCGGCCTACTGCCGCGCCCGCATGCGCCTGCCCTTGGCGGCGCTGCAGGAACTCTTGGTCAACAGCTCGTCGGCGATGCGTCAGTCCTGTTCATCGGCCGACGGGTTGTGGTGCGGGCTCAAGGCGTATCTGGTCGACGGTTCCAGTACGATCGCGCCGGACACGCCCGACTCGCAGAAAGCCTTCGGCCAGCCCAAGGGATGCAAGGCGGGCTGTGGCTTTCCCGTGCCCAAGTTGCTGGGGCTCTTCGACGCCTTCAGCGGTCTGATCGTGCAGATGCTGGGCTTCCCGCTGTATACCCACGAACAGTCCAAAGTGTGGATGCTGCACCCGCTGCTGGGAGCGGGCGACCTGCTGGTGGGCGATCGCGGTTTCTGCTCGTTCGTTCACCTGGCTCTGCTGTGTTCCCGGGGAATTCACGGGCTTTTCCGCATCCACCAGAAGCAGATCGTCGACTTCCGTCCCCACCGCAAGCACCGGCGGAGGTATCGCAAGGGACAGAAGGTCCAGGGCAAGCCCGTGCCCCGCAGCAGGTTCCTCCGGCGTCTGGGCAAGCACGACCAGATCGTCGAGTGGTTCCGATCCGCCAGCAACCGCCCCCGGTGGATGGACCCGGAGCAGTACGCGCTGCTGCCGCAGTCGCTGGTGGTGCGGGAACTGCGGTTCGTGTTGCCCCGCAACGGGCAGCGGACCCGCGTGGTGACGATCGCCACCACCCTGCTGGACCCGCTCTTGTATCCGAAGGAGAAGATCGTCGAACTCTACGGCGTTCGCTGGCGAGTGGAGACGCATCTGGGGCAATTGAAGACCACGCTGAAGATGCGCAAGGTCAAGAGCAAAACGAGCCAGGGGGTACTGAAGGAACTGGCGGTCTACGCGTTGGTGTACAACCTGATTCACCTGGTGATGCTCCAAGCCGCCCGGCGCCAGGGAGTCCAGCCGCATCGGATCAGTTTCATCGACACGGTGCGTTGGCTGCTCAGCGCCGCCCCCGGCGAGGCTCTGGCAGACTTGGTGGTCAATCCCCATCGACCCGACCGTCATGAACCCAGGGTGGTCAAAGACCTGCAGGATACGTATACGAAGATGAGTCGCTCACGCAGGGAGCTACATAAAGAGTTGAGAACACAATCGGTTGCGGCTTAATCCTACAACGCTATCCGCTTGGCGTGGGGATGCAGCAGCGAAGCTTTTCGACGCGGATCCCCTTGGCTCGCAGTTCCTGCTGACGCGCCTTGGTGTGTGAGGTTCGCGCGGCGGCGTTCTTCCGCTGCGTGCCCTGAATCTCGCGGGCGGCCTTGGCCAGCCGCTGTCTCTGGTCCTCCTCGCCGAGCGGCAAGGCATCCAGCAGGGCGTGGACGGCGGTGCGGACCTGGCAAACCGTCACCTCTGGATTTTTTTTCCGCCAGCCGTTGCGACTGGCGGGCCAGGAACAGATGACTCACCTGCGTGATACGCAGGTGCCGCACGATGGCCCCGTATTTGCGCACCTCGAAGTGCCCCAAGCCCAGTTCGCTCTTCTCATCCTCCAGACAGCGCTCCACCGGCCAGCGGCAGAAGCCCACGTGCACGATCACCTCCAGCGGCACGCCCGCCGGGGCATCGGACAGGAAGTACTTGATCGTCTCCTGGTGCAGCCGGTCCCGGGCCGCCACCAGCCAATACGGTCCCACCACCTCCTTGCCCCACTTCATCCAGAACGGTGCGGCCTTGACCTCCCACACCATCGCCCCCATCCCGGTGTCCTTGATGTGATAGGTCACCCAGTCCTGATGGAGCATGGGTTTGGACCAACGCACCAGGTCCTGCACCTCGCCGCGCTGGGCCTCCGGATCCTCGGGCTTGGACAGCCAACCCATCAGATTCCTGGGGATTTCCAGCACAAACCGCAGGCCCAGCGCTTCCAGGCCCTGGATGAACGCCGGCTTCTCTCCATACCATTCGTCGGCCGTCACCCATCCCAGATGCACCCCGTTGCCCAGCGCCCGCTGAAGCTGCTCCAGGGCGATATGGTACTTGGAGCGATAGGCCACACCCTCCGGAATCCCCGCCTTCTTCCGACGCTTGTGGCCGTTCCAGCCGTCCTTGGGCAGGTACAAGTCGCTGTCGATCATGGTGCGGAACTGGCAGTCGAAGCTGGCATAGCACAGGTGCACGCTCATCACGCAGTTGTCGATCTTGCCCACCGCCCCACAGTAGTCCCGGTGCACGCACGCGGTCTGGGTTCCCTTCTTGGCGAAGCCCGACTCGTCCACGATCCCGATGGCCTGCGCCTCGGCGTGATCGCGGGCCACCATCCGCTGCCCGGTATCACGCAGGCGATCGTCATCCCAGTCCGACTGCGAGAGAAACTCCTGCAGCGTCCGCGGCGGCACATCCAAGAGGTGGGCGATGGGCTCCACGCTCTTGCGCTGCAGGTTGCTGAGCTGGCCGGTGACGTATTCCTTGAGGTGATAGCGGGTGTCGAAGCTGACGAAGCAGTCGGCGAACTCGTCCAGGTAGCGAGAAAGGGCCGGCCCCAACGCACGAATCTGTTGGATTGTCATCCTTGACCTCCTGCACGGTCCATCCGAGCCCCTAACCCGCCTTATACCGCCAATTCAGCCGAAAATGGAACGGGCAGCGTTGTAGGACTAGGCAACCCTGTCTCGCCCGAAGCGGTGACGGAGTTGAAGAAAGCCCTGCCGGCAACGATGATCCTCGCCCACTGATCGCCCCATTTTCAGGCCGGCTGGTTTAATGCATTTTCGCACCGGCGCTGACAACGGCTTACTCTTTTCCCAATAACCGGATCAGGTCGAGGTCCAGTTCGTCCTTGGCTCCTCAACCCCGTTTGCCGCTCTCGGCCGCCTTTATCCCCGAGCAAGCATTTAATATCCTAAAGACGTCT
>JBGQLF010001322.1:0-3373 GCA_041499985.1 Gemmataceae bacterium | reverse complement strand
TCACAAATTTTTCAGGAAAGAGAGCGGCGTATTGGGACGATCGCATTAATTGGGTAATCTTCTCAAACGTCGTCCGTGACAGATCCGCGTTGTTGAAATTAGTTTCGGCATAGCCCGAATCCAACACCCGCCAGGTCGCCAGCACCTCGGGAATGAAGCAGGCCCCGTATTTCAAGGCCACGACCATATCCACAAAATGGTCCGCATGGTGGCACAGTTCCGGCATGAAGCCGCCGGTCTCACGCAACACAGTGTCGCGCCGGCAAATGGTCGTCTGCCCTGTGATCCAGAAGCCGTAGCGGGCCAAGGTGGCAAGCACCTTCTCCGGCGGCAGGAAACAGGCGGTTGGGGAAATCACCGGCGACCTGACCCACCCCTTGTCCTCCCCATCCTCTCCGATCAACTGCAGTAACGCCGAACACAGCCCCGCTTGCGGATACTGCGCCAGGAGCTCCATCGATTTCTCGAAGAAGCCCGGGCAGACCCAGTCGTCAGCCGCCCCCCAATAGAAATACTCGCCGACGGCAAGGTTCAGTCCTCGATTGGCCGAGAGAAGAACCCCTTGGTTCTGATCGTTGCGATAGAGGTGAACGATCGGGTCCTTCCGTGCAAACCCTTCGATTACTTCCACGCTGTTATCCGTCGAGCCATCGTCAATGACAATCACCTCCAACGGCCGGTAAGATTGATCCAAGATGGCTTGCAGAGATTCTGGAAGATAGCGCGCGTGGTTGTAGTTACAGACGACGACCGACAAGGTTCCCTTCTTCAATGGAGCCCTTCCTTACACCCGGTGCCAGTCCGCGCGGCACCGAAACCAGATTACGGTTTCCCAAGGCAATACCATGACCGCTGTAACCGACAGAAAGCCAATAGCGGCACCAGTAGGACCAAAGTTGCTTCCTAACAGCCATACTAATAGTCCGACCGCCAGGCTGCATACGAAGCTCATCATGACAATAGGTTCTCGTTTGTGAGCACGCAGGTAAGCCGACTGACATTGTGAAATTTGCATTAAACCGATGGCCAGCAGGAGGAGTCCCGTTGGCAGAGGGGGAAGCAGACGCTGGGCAATGGGGTGCTGGAGCAGGTTAAGGAGATAGACGACCATCCATAATCCCGCAGCCCCGCACGAGATCACCATCAACGAGATCGCGGAAATCCGAAAGAAGCGGCGATCAAGTACGTCGTACTCCTTGTTCGCAATCAAGGTGCCGAAAAAGGGGACTTTGGCTTGCACCCACGCCATCGCGATAGACCCAAGCGCTCCAACCAATGCCAACGTCATGCCCATTTGACCGGCCACAACCGCCCCATGGTAGTGGAACATGACCGGATTAAACAGCGAAAAGGCAAAGTAGCCCACGATCCCCGAGACGGCCAGCCTCCATTGCATGGGCCAGATCTCCGCCCGCCAGCTCATGCCGGCGCCTGACGGTGGCAGCAGGAACGGTTGGAAGAATCGTGGGTATCTCAGGGACAACAGGGCGAGATTGCTCAGCAAGCCGATTCCGACCGCTGCAGGAGCGATCCAGAGCCCCCCGCCCAGGAGAAGAACCAACCACATGGCCAGGGTGCTACAGACGCCCTGAATCAACCTGAACAAGTTGACGTTCGCGACCTGGTTGCAACCTTCGAGGGTGGCCAATAAGGGCAGCAGCAAGAGATTCAACCCCGTGAGGACGACCAGCGCGAGCCAGGGAGCAGCCCAGGCGATGTCCGGGTCATGATTCTGCGAAAAAAATACGTACCCGGCCATGCCGACTGCCACGACAAAGAGTCCACTGGCCACGGCATACCACTTGATTACCAGGCGCCCCAGACTGACCAGACGCGACAAGGCGACAGGCTCCCCCGTGATCCGTCCGGTCTCGTCCAACCTAAGCCGGGCCCACTCATGGCTGGCAAATTGAGTTATCACCAGCGAAAACCCCAGCTCCGCAAACGATTGGAGCGCCAGCAGGCTGCCAAAGGTGAAGTAGTAACCCTGCGCCTGGGCCGTCAGGAAGGACGCGATCAGAAAGAGGGTGACCGGACTCGCCGCCAGGCTCCACGCTTTGGCCAGGACCGAAAACGCCACGGCCCGGTCGACTTCAGCGCGGTGCAGGAAGCGCCGCGCAAGATCGAGGAGTCTGGACTGGAGGGAGACCTCCCGTCCCAGGATCACCTCTCCTGAACCGGTTGTCGGCATCAGGCAAGCCCCTCGGTCATGGCTATCAAACCCCGTCCCACCTTTCCACTCTCCAGGTCGTCAAGGGCTCGGTTGACTTCTTCCAGCCGGTTCGACTGTGTGATGAGGGGCTCGAGCTTGAGCCTTCCGGACAAGTAGAGATTCGCGTACAGGGGAATGTCCCGGTCAGGCCGGCTTTCCC
This sequence comes from Gemmataceae bacterium, assembly GCA_041499985.1. Lineage (GTDB taxonomy): Bacteria > Planctomycetota > Planctomycetia > Gemmatales > Gemmataceae > JBGQLF01. The sequence goes on along the minus strand of JBGQLF010001322.1, from coordinate 1,001 downwards.
CTCCCCACGTCCCCACGATTCGCTTCCCCTTGATCAAGTCGAAGGGGTTCAGAGCAATCAGCTCGCCTTGCGGCAGATTGCCGGCGAGCACGCAGAGCCCGCCTCCATTACGGACGGCCTGAAACGCCGTTTCCATCGTGGTGCGTTGGCCTGCGGCCTCGATGGCGTAGTCCACTCCCTGCCGGCCGGTGATCTCCAGAATGGCCGCCAGCGGATCCTGCCGCCGGGCGTTGATCAGGTGCGTCGCCCCGACCTGGCGCGCTTGATCGAGTTTATGATCGAACAGGTCGACGGCAATGATCACGGCGGCCTTCATGAGGCTCGACGCCAGAACCGCGCTCAGGCCGATGCCTCCGATGCCGAAGACTGCGACACTGCTCCCTGGACGTACCTCAGCGGTGTTCAGAACGATTCCCGCGCCGGTCGGGATGGCGCATCCAAGGAGCGCCGCTTCTCGTAAGGGCATGGCGTCGGGGATGTGAGTGACCCTGTTCTCACTGGTCACGGTGTGGCGCATGAAGGTGCTGATGGCGCCGGAATTGACCGGCCCCTCCGGCCCCTGATAAACCGTGCCTCCCGCTTCGGCCCCGTCTCCCTTGATCCACGACAACACGACGCGGTCGCCGGGCTTGACCTTGGTGACGCCCGGGCCTATTTCAACGACGATCCCAGAACCTTCATGCCCCAACGTGTGCGGGAGAAAGCGGTCTGGGCCGCGCTTTCCGCGCACCTCAAGAAGCTGACTGTGGCACACACCGCTGTAAGCCACCTCGACCAGAGCTTGGCCAGGCCCCAAAGCCGGAATTCCTAACGTTACGAGACGTAGCGGTTCGTTCAGTTTATAGAGGACGGCCGCTTCGGTGTTGGAATGCATTCTGTTAATGCTAAAGCCCCTCACCCATTACTTTTTAACTGCGACATTTCACGAGGAGATTGCCCGGCGCTTTTGCAGGATATTAGGCAGGTTTTCTTCAAGCGTTGTTGCTTTGAAGCCGGTTTCG